>PKUD01000153.1 GCA_002869695.1 Desulfuromonas sp.
CCAGCAAGAGAGGGAAAAGGGCCAGCAGGTAAAAGATTTTCCCGGTATGATCGATCCCTTCCGCCAGGTCATGCACATTGATCAGGCTGAGCAGAACAGCGCCGCAGAACAGCAGCATGCAAAATATTAACGGGCGATATTCCGGCTCCAGGGATAACCTCTGCCGATAAGCATACCAGCACGCTGCCAGCGCCATAAGGACAAACAGGGTCGAAGCGTAATGGGAAATGGATGCCATGCCCAGGGGAAAAAGAAACACCAGGCTGACGAAAATCCGGTCCTGCATTGTATTAGATGTCCTCATACTCCCCCCCAGTGTGAATGCTCTACTGGTCTTCCAACGCATTCGCTTCATCGATCAACATGACCGGGATGCCGTCCCTGATCGGATATGCCAACTGGCACTGGGTACAGATGATTGCCTCTTTTTCATATTTCACCACATCCTTGCATTTTGGACAGGCAAGGATTTCCAGTAGTTTTTTATTCAACTCCATGTTTCACCTCGTGACAGATCTCATCCAGTTTTTCTTTAAGAGCGTCATCCTGTAGAAATTCCAATTGCAGGGAGACAATATAACACGGCTTGTTTAAAGGCAAACCTGCAAGTTTGACCGCATCTTTCTCCGTGGTCATGAAATAATCCGCCCGGTCCTCAAGCGCTGACAAACGCTCAAACTCCCGGTCAGAGTAGGAAACATGATCGGCGAATGCCACCTGCTCATAAAGCTGCAGACCTTCCGTCAACAGTCCATTAAAAAAAGCCTGCGGATTGGCAATCCCGGCGAAAGCGACGCCACGTTTATTGACCAAACAGTCCAGCTCAGTTGTCTCTCCGGTCAGCGTACGCAAAGTCCTGGAAAGATGATGCCGACAGGCAACCGTCGGCAAGGTGAAACGGTCGGGATAAGATTCGACCTTTTCGGCGCGGGTCATGACCAGCAGGTCTGCACGCTGCAAAGCGGCCGGAAATTCCCGCAGCAATCCGGCCGGCAACGGGTAACCGTTACCAAAGGGTCGCACAGCATCGAGCAGCACAATGTTCAGGTCACGGGCAACGGATAGATGCTGAAACGCATCATCCAGGATAATCAGATCCACGTTGCCTGTCTCATCCAGACGGCGGATCGCGTCGCGTCTTCGCGGCGCAATGAGGACCTGCACCCCCGGATGCTTTTGCGCCAGAAGGTACGGCTCGTCGCCACACTGTTCTGGCTGCATAAGCGCTCCCTCGCCCGCGCAGACAACCGCGATGCGCCCGGAAAAACTGCCACCGTATCCGCGACTGACAACCGCCGGTCGGATCCCCCTGACTGAAAAATAATCGAGAAGATAATCGACAAACGGGGTCTTGCCGGTTCCGCCGACGGCAAGATTGCCAACCGATATAATGGGAATGGAGGCCGATGTGACCCTGAACAATTGAGCCCGGTAGAGCTGAGACCGGATCCACATGAGAGATCCGTAGAGCACGCTGAGCGGAACCAGAAGCGTAAACAGCAGAGTCTCAAAGAAACCGGTCGGCCCGCTGGACACCAGTCGTTGATATAATTGTTCCAGTTGGTTCACGGCTAAGACTCGAGCAGTTTGCTGATACTGGCAAGCGTCCGCCCGGTCGCGCCTGCATTTTCCCTGATCAGTGCCTGCCCTGCCTGTCCCATTGTCCGGCACAGATGTTTGTCGTCGTACAACAGAACCAGATTTGCGACCAGATCCTCGCCCGATTTGACTTTAAGTCCCGCTCCCGCCTCGAGTAGCATCTGCGAGATTTCCTTGAAGTTAAACACATGCGGACCGAACAGGACCGGCTTGCCCTGCTGCGCGGGTTCCAGCATGTTGTGCCCGCCCCTGGGGACCAAACTGCCACCGACAAAAATGGCTTGGGCCAGGGCGTAGAATCGGGTCAGTTCGCCCACTGTATCGACCAACAGCAGCTGAACCGTCCTGTTTCCGGGCGCTGAGGATGTCAGCTCAGAACGCAGCTCAAATGGAACATTTTCTTTGTTCAACAGCTCTGCTATCGCCCCGCATCGTTGTGGATGGCGAGGCACGAGAATCGGAAAGCTCGGGATCCCCCGGTCGATCAACTGCTGATGACACTTGAGCAGGATCTCCGCTTCGCCGGAACGGATCGACCCCGCGACCCAGACAAATTTATCCCGCAGCAGACTCTCCAACCCCCCATTCTGCAGCAGTTCGGCCATCTCCGGAGGCGCCAGCGGCAGATCGAACTTCATATTTCCGGTCACCTGGACCAGCCGACCCGGCGCACCGAGAGCCTTGATCCGTCTGGCACAGGCACTGTTCTGCATGGCCAGCACCGAGAACCTTTTAAGCAGAGGTTGAATAATTTTCCTGATCCCCAGGTAGCGTGGGAAAGATTTGCGTGAGATGCGGCCATTGGCAAGCACCAGGGGGATTCCCTTCTGCTTCACCTGACGGATGAAGTTCGGCCAGAGTTCCGTCTCGATAATAACCACAAGCTCAGGCTTGACCGCTTTCAACGCTCGCCTGACGACAAAGGATACGTCGAACGGGAAAAAGATGACCAGATCAACACCCGCAACGGTGCGGGCAATCTGATTGCCGGTAAAGGTCATCCCCGAGAGCACAATTTTACAGTCCGGATAGCGCTCTTTCAGGGATTTGATCAGCGGTTGTGAGGCGCGGACTTCACCGACCGATACCGCATGAACCCAGAAGACCCTTGCCCCCCTGATCGGTTGCAGCTCTGCACTGGTAAAAAAACCGAGCCGCTGCCGAACTCCGGCAAAACTGTTTCCGTAAGACAGCCCCTTGAAAAAAGCGTAGGGGACCAGAAACAGGCCGGCCAGCAGCAGGATCAGGTCATACAGCAGATACACCAAGTTCCTCCAGACGTGCCTGAGCTTGCTGCTGAACCATCTCCATGGCCTGCCGCAGACGCTCCCTGAACCCGTCCACTCCCTCATCCTTGAGAAAATGCAGTGGTTCTCCAAAAGCATAAATCCCGCGACCAAACGGCAACGGGAACAGAAAACGATCCCAGGAGGAAAAACGGAAGCCGCGACTGCAACAGAACGCCATCGGAATCACCGGTCGACCGGTCAGTCGCGCCAGTTGAATGACCCCGTCTTTCAGCTGCTGCCGGGGTCCCCTGGGGCCGTCAGGAGTCAGGACCAGGTCCACTTGTTCCCTGCCCAGCGCAACCAGCGCCCTGAACGCGGCACGGCCACCCCGCGAGGACGATCCTCGAACCGCATCAATGTTAAAAAACCGCATGGTCCGGGCCAGCAATTCTCCGTCCTTAGAGGCACTGATCAGGACATTCACCTTCGGTCCCCGATAAGCAAAAACCATCAGCATGGTCTGTTCGTGCCAGTAAGGGAGGATCACCTGCTCACCGCGTTGCCAGAAACCCCGAAGCTGCTCTTCGCCGAGATATTCCATCCGGTTCAACCGGTACAGCAGCCGGATAAGCAGCGCTGCCACAGGTGGAACCAGGGTCAGCAACAGGCGGTCCCCAACTTTCATGACTGAACTCTATTCATTGAATTGAATATCATAAAGACGTTTGTACAATCCACCCTGCTCGAGCAGCTGCTGATGAGTACCCGACTGACAGACTCTGCCGTCCTGCAGAACCAGTATCCGGTCAGCATGAATCACGGTTGAAAGCCGATGGGCGATCACAATTGTGGTGCGGTCTCGCATCAGATTGCCCAGTGCCTGTTGTACCATCGCCTCGCTCTCGGTATCGAGTGCACTCGTGGCTTCGTCCAGCAACAGGATCGGCGCATCTCTCAAGAGAGCCCGCGCAATGCAGAGCCGTTGCCGCTGTCCACCGGACAGCCGCACGCCGCGATCACCGATGGTCGTTTCGTAACCCTCCGGCAGTTGGCGGATAAATTCATCCGCATAGGCCTTACGAGCGGCCTCAATAACCTCTTCATCGGTCGCATCCGGGCAGCCATAACGGATGTTTCCCCGGATCGAATCATTGAAAAGAAAGGTTTCCTGATCAACCAGTGCCAGGTTCTGGTGGAGACTCTTCTGGGACAGGTTGCGAATGTCGTGCCCATCGATACGCACAACTCCCGAACCGGGGTCATAAAAACGGCTCAACAGGCCGATCAGGGTCGTTTTTCCGGCCCCACTCGGGCCCACCAGGGCGACAACCTCACCGGCCCTGATCTCAGCGGAAAAATCCTGCAGGACCGGTTCATCCTCATAGGCGAAATTGACCCGCTCGAAGCTGACACTTCCTTTACAGCGGGACAGTTCGACGGCCTCCGGCTGATCGGCTATCTCAATCTCTTCATCCAGCACTTCGAACATCCGCTCCGCTGCTCCGAGAGCCCGCTGAATGACATTGTTGACCTTGACCAGGTGTTTAAGCGGCATGTACATCAAAGTGATCGCGGTCAGAACAGAGAAAAGCTGTCCCTGAGTCATCTCGCCGCTCATGACCCGGTCAAGGCCAAACCAGAGCGCTGCGGCGGCACCGAGCGAACTCAGCAGTTCGACAATCGGCGAGGATCCTGCAGCATACTTGAGCTGTTTACGCACCAGCCGGTAATAGGACAGGTTCTGTCGTTTGAAATCATCAACCTCCATCCCTTCGGTGGCGAACGACTTGATCACCTTTATCCCGGTAAAGGCCTGTTCCAATGAACTGGTTAAGTCTCCCATCGCACCCTGACCACGTCTGGAGAATTTCTTGATCCGCTTGCCAATCACCGAGGCCGGATAGACGGTCAACGGAATCACGACAAAGGCAGCCAGGGTCATCTGCCAGTCGGTATAGAAGGCAACCGCCGTCAAGGCGATCAGGGTGAGTGATTCCTTGAACAGGGTCACCAGAATATTTGAGAGGGTGGTCTGGACCATGTTGACATCGTTGAGCAGCCGTGACATCAGATTGCCGGCGGAATGCCTGGCAAAGAAGCGCACCGAAAGCCGCATGGAATGTTCGAACATCCGATTACGGATATCCTGAATTGCCAACTGGCCAGCGGTGCGGATAAAGTATTCCTGGATGTAGCGCGAGCCCCCCTTGAAGGTGGCGAGGATGATCACAAAGAATGGGACCATTTTGGCCAAGCCCAGGTCTCCCTGGACGATAATCCTGTCAATGAACGGCTCAACGAACTTGGCGACCGCGGCATCGGTCCCCGCGACCCCGACGGAAGCGAGCATCGACAGGGCAATCCGCCACTTGTAGGGGGCCGCATAAGCGAACAGGCGCTGGTAAATGTTGCGACTGCTAGTTTCCACGGGCTGCCTTTCTGTATGAGCTGGAATGGATTTGGCCACGACTCATTTCGGCCGCCATTGCAGCAACTTTGCGCGAGCAGCCGGGTTCACCCAGCAATTCCCGAACCCGGACAAGCTCCTGACGCATCTGCCGGGCGTGGTCTCTGTCGTTGAGCAGGCGCAGAATTTCACCGCTGAGGGTTTCCGGGGAAGCTTCGTCCTGAACGTATTCCGGCACGATCCGTTTTCCGGCAACGATATTTGCCAGCCCGAAATGATCGATCTTGACCAACCGGGAACCGATCGCATAACTCAATGGCGACGCCTTGTAGAGAATCACCATGGGCGTTCCGGCCAGAGCTATCTGCAAGGTGACGGTCCCCGAAACACAGAGGACGGCATCACAGCAACCTGCGACCCGGTAGATATTTTCCTCGACAATCTCAAAGGGCAGGCCGGCCCCGGCAAGCCGCTGTTCAAAATAGCTCTTTTCCAACGAAGGCGCCACCGGCAGTAGAAAACGGACATCGGGCTGCTGGCGATAGATCTTCTCTGCGGTGTCCAGCAGGGTCGGAAAAATATACTTCAGTTCACTGCGGCGACTGCCGGGAAAAATGCCGATGGTCCGGACATCCTTTCTGCCTCCACAACTGTTTTCTGTCCCCGCCTCTTTTTCGAAGCGGGAAAATTCATCCAGCAGCGGATTGCCGACATAAACCGCCTCGACAGCCTCGCCGGCAAAAAGAGCTGGCTCGAAAGGGAAGATCAGCGCCAGACGGTCAACCCGTCTGGCGATCGTCCTGATCCGGCCACTGCGCCAGGCCCAGACTTTCGGGCTGATGTAATAAAGGACCGGAACCCCCGCCTTTTTGGCTTCCTTGGCCAGACGCAGGTTGAAATCCGGAAAATCGATCAGAACCAGCAAATCTGGTTTTTGCGGGCTATAAAGGACCTGTTTGAGCTGGCGCAACCGCTGCAGAATCCGGGGCAGCTGAAAAGCGACCTCCACCAGCCCCATCACCGACAGCTCCTCGGCCGGGAAAAGGATCCGGCATCCCGCCTGACGCATCCGATCACCACCGACCCCGAAAAAATTCAGTCCGGGATCGATCGCCGCTGCGGCGTGAAGCAGATTGCCGCCATGCAGATCGCCGGAAGATTCACCGGCGACAATCATAATGTTTCTTTCATCAGCTGACGGTTGCAGCATAAGCACCGCTCTTAAAAACAAAAGGCGAGAGCCCTAACGACTCCCGCAACTTCTGTCGACCAACAGGAAAAGGGCCTTAACGGGCCAGGCCCCGCTCACTTTTTTTAATAAAATCAACGAAAACAGAGAGTTCCGGTGAGGCAGCAAGCTCATTTTCAATTTTACTGAGAGCCTCTTCAAGCGGCAGTCCCGCACGGAAGACAAAACGATAGGCCTGCTTGATCGTTTTCAGCACTTCCGGAGAAAAGCCGCGCCGCTTTAACCCGATCAGGTTCAACCCGACGGTCGTGGCCCGATCTCCCTGTACGATGGTGTAGGGAACCACATCCTGAGTCACCATCGCGCCACCGCTGGCCATCACATGACAGCCGATCCGACAGAACTGATGTACCGCGGAAAGACCACCCATAATGGCGTAGTCGTCGATCTCGACATGGCCGGCCAGAGTGGCCGCGTTGGCCAGGATCACGTGGTTGCCGACGACACAGTCATGGGCGACATGAGAATAGGCCATGAACAGGTTATCGCTGCCGACCGTGGTCTTGCCGCCCCCATCTTCGGTGCCGAGATGGATCGTCACGAACTCGCGAATCTTGTTCCGGTCGCCGATACTCAGGGTCGATTCCTCACCATGAAATTTCAGGTCCTGAGGAACTGCACCCACCGAAGCGAACTGAAAAATCTGGTTATCCCGACCGATCTCAGTCCGGCCTTCGATCACAGCATGCGGACCGACCGAGGTTCCGGAACCGATGCGGACATGTTCTCCGATAACAGCATAGGGTCCGATGCTGACATTGGAGTCTATTTCTGCACCCGGAGCAATAATCGCAGTTTCATGGATCATGATAAATCGCCTTTTCTATTTGTCGGCAAACGTTGCTTTCAGTTCCGCTTCTGCCACCAGCGTTGTATCGACATAGGCTTTACCGGAGAACAGGTAGATTCCGCGACGGCAGGAGACCAGTTCGACTTCAAGTCGCAGAGTGTCCCCTGGCATGACCGGCTTGCGGAAACGGGCCTTTTCCACCCCGACAAAGTAGGTCACCTTGTCATCAGCGATCTTGTCGACAACAGCAACATAGGCACCACCGACCTGGGCCATCGCTTCGATAATCAGCACTCCCGGCATGATCGGATGTTCCGGGAAATGCCCCTGAAAAAAAGGTTCGTTGATTGTTACATTTTTAAATCCAGCCGCCTTTTTACCCTCTTCGAGTTCCTCTATACGGTCAACCAGTAGAAAGGGATAGCGATGGGGAAGGACTTTCATGATTTCCTGAATGTTCATAACCAGCATGATCTTCAACTCTCCTCTATCATCGATTGCAATTGCTCGATCTGTCTTTGTAAATTTTTGATTTCTTTACGCATCTGCGGAATTTTTGCAAAGCTGGTACTGGCCTTGAGCCAGTCCTTATGGTTGATCGCCGGGAAGCCTGACAACATTTGCGGCCGGTCACCTCCCGCGACATTATTGGTGACGGCACCGCGACCTGCGATGATCACATTGTCCCCCACTTCGATATGCCCGGTCGCCGCAGACTGTCCGCCGAAGGTGCAGTGCCTGCCGATTCGGGTACTGCCGGCAACTCCGGCCTGTCCGGCCATTACGGTATCCTCGCCGACAACCACGTTGTGGCCGATCTGAACCAGGTTGTCGAGCTTGCTGCCACGGCTGATTCGGGTTTCGCCGAGCGCGGCGCGATCAATACAGCTGCAGGCGCCGATTTCGACATCATCCTCCAGAACAACGATGCCGACCTGGGGAATTTTATAATAACGTGCGCCGTCGGGAGCAAAACCAAAACCGTCCGAACCGATCACGGCAGATGGCTGCAGGATGACCCGGTCCCCCAGCCGACACCCTTCGCGGACCACCGATCCGGCATGGAGGATACACTCCTTGCCGATTTCAACATCAGCATAGATGACGACTCCGGGGAAGAGGGTCGTTCCCGCACCGATGGAGGCATTCTCTCCGACCACGCACCCCGGGTGAATGGTCACGTTCTCCCCGAGACGCGCGGAATCAGCCACATGGGCGCCGGGCAGAAGCCCTCTTACCGGCAAAGGCGGGGCCTGCAGACAGGTCAGAATCTTGGCAAACGCCAGATACGGGTTGGCACACACCAGCAGATTTCGTTCCGGCAGATCGATCCCGGGAGCGACGATGATTGCTGCCGCCCCGGTCGTGCCAAGCTTTGACAGGTACTTCGGATTGGCAAGAAAGGTAATTTCCCCCTCTCCGGCACTGTCTATCGGAGCAACCCGCCCGATTTCACAGGACGCGTCACCTTCAACCTGTCCACCGACCAGTTCCGCCAGTTGTAGCAAGGTGGCCATCTGATCTCCCCTATTGCTGTTTGGCGTTGTAGGCGTCAATCACTTTCTGGGTAATGTCGATCCGGTCAGAGGTGTACAGGATGCCGGTTCTTTCCAGCACCAGGTCATAATCTTCCGCCTCTCCGATCTCTTTGATAACCTCGCTCAGCTGCTCAAGGATCCGGTTGGTAAAATCGGCGTCCTTCTGCTGCAATTCCTCCTGGATATCCTTGGTAAACCGCTCCAGATCCTTGCCCTGCTGCTGATACTCGCGCAGCTTCTGCGATTTGGCATCTTCTGAGAGCAGGACCGACTGTTTCTCTATGTCATCCTTCAGAGTCATCAGCGCATCCTGCTTCTGCTTGACGATCTCTTCGTACTTTTTCACCTGCTCGCTGATTTCCTGCTTGGCTGCGACACCGGCATTAGATGTATTCAGGGCTTTCTGCAGGTCGACATAAGCAATCCCGCCGGCAGCCAGTACAGAGGATGCAGTAAAGACCAGAGCGATAAGAGTCAGTACACATTGTTTCATTCGATTTTCTCCTGTCAAGTTGTGATTAGAACGCGGTACCGATGGAAAATTCAAAGATCGTCCGCTTTTCATCGTCTTTCGGATCAAGATTATAACCCCACTCGAAGCGGAGCGGCCCCAACGGACTGAACCAGCGAATACCACCACCGGCACTGTAACGCATATCGGAAAAATAATCCTCTTCCTGCAACCAGGCGTTGCCGATATCGTAGAAGAGAACCCCCTTCACGCCCATACTTTTCGAGATCGGGAACAGGTATTCCAGATTAAAAAATGCGGACTTTTCTCCGCCGATAAAGTCGCCGGTCGCCGCATCCACGGGTCCAATCTCACGGGTCTTGAACCCGCGTATCGAGCGCAGCCCGCCGAGAAAAAACTTCTCGCCGATCGGGATCGGATCGCTGGTGGTTTCGTAAACATAGCCCACCTGCCCATGCAGAGAGATGACAGTCCCGAGAAAAGCCGGCCAGAAATGCCGGTGGGAACCGACCACTTTGCCGAAGTGCTCGGTGCCGCCAAGTCCGCCGTATTCAAAGGTGAACTTGGAGATTCCGCCTGAAGACGGATCCTGATAATAGTCGGTACTGTTGCGATTCAGCGCGGCAGTAATCGAAGAGAGGATCGAGTCACCCTCCTGCTCGAGAATCAGCAGGCTGTCCGAAGTCACATCATAGATTGTTTTCTCTTCGTAGCGGTAGGTCAGCAGCCAGCGGATATTCTTGGTCAGCGGATAGCCTCCCCGGACCGCACCACCAGTGGTGTCCTCGGAGAAATCTGTCCACTCCTGTTCCCGCTTATACAGATCGAACCCTGCGGTCCATTTGGTATCGAGGAAGTAGGGATCGGTAAGCCCGATTCGATAGGTGGTGGAGGAACCGCCGAACGAAGCAGCAAGGTCCAGCTTGACTCCGTAGCCGGCAAAGTTGTCCTGACTGATTGAACCCTGGGCAACGAACTTATCCACGGACGAGTAACCCGCTCCCAGCGAAAAAGTGCCGGTCGGCCGCTCGGTCACTTCAATATCTAGATTTGCCTGGGAGGCGTCTTCGCCCTGGGAATCGACTATATTCACCGAATCGAAAAATCCGAGGTTCCTGATCGCCCGGCGACTCTCGCGAATCTTGCTGCCGCTGAAGCGGTCGCCCTCTGCCAGTGCCAGCTGACGTCGAATGACCTTATCCCGGGTTTTCGTGTTGCCCCGGATGTTGATCCTGTCGATATGCACCAGTTGGCCCTGTTCGACGTCCAGAGTCAGATCAATCGTGCGCTGCTGTCGGTCCTTTTTGGTCAGTGGGGTGACATTGACGTAGGCATAGCCCTGGTCAGCATAAAGATCGGTGAGAGCCAGGACCGATTGACGCAGTTCCGCACGGCTGAAAACCTCTTCCGGAGTCATTGAGACACGCTCCAGAAGTTCGTTCCGAGTAAGCAGCAGATCGCCACTTACATCGACCTTACCGACCCGGTATTGGCTCCCTTCGTCAATTTCGAACAACAGTTGCAGAGACGTGCTGTCATCGCTGAGTGTCACCTGAGGCTGGCGAATCTCAACATCCATATAGCCGTTGTTATGATAATACTCCTGCATTAAATAGACGTCATTCCGGGCCATATCTTCGCGATAG
>PKUD01000045.1 GCA_002869695.1 Desulfuromonas sp.
AGCAGGGCCCGGGTCTGGTCAACGCTGAAGGTTTTCGGCAGATATTCTTCCATGCGCGGAGTCGCCAGAGTGTCCGCCGGTGAAACGCTCAGCAGCCCCTCCCTCACCAGATAGCGGAAGAAGGTTCTCAAACAGGAGAGCTTGCGGCTGATACTGGTGCGGCTGCACTGACGGTGAAGACTTGCCAGGTAACGCCGCAGCAGAATGGTATCAATCCGACCGAGCCAGTGTTCAGCGGGTCCCGACCAGCCTTGCTGCTGAAGGAAGGCGTCAAACTGGGCCAGGTCATTAAGGTAGGCGACAACCGTCCGTGGCGACAGGTTCCGCTCCAGTGTCAGATGATGTTCGAAACGGGCAAGCAATTGCTTCATCGAGAACCCCGTAAGACAGAAGGAACATGTTGATCAGGTTGCTGTCAATTGACGACACTGAAACAGCGTGGCATACTGGCGTAACAACCTTTCAACTGCGTTCAGTACAGATTTCAAGCCCTACATGCAGACGGAAATTTCGCGGAGACAAACGTGACCCTGTGGATCCTGTACATCCTTCTGACCGCTCTCCTGCTTGTGGATATAGTCGTTGTCGTCCTCAGTTATAGCATGTGCTGGTATGAATACGCCAATGCCAACCCGCAACTGATGCAGCAGCGATTCAGCACCAGGAATCTGCTGATGACGGGTTCGCTGATGCTGCAGGAGTTGGTTTTCAACTACCTGACCGTACTGAGTATGCCTTTCGGCCTGTTGCCGCAGCGAAAAACAGCGCTGACCCCTGGAGAGACGCCGGTACTCCTGCTGCACGGTCTGTTCAACAACCGGGCCAGCTGGTTCTGGTTCAAGCTGGCCCTCCGCCGGCACGGCTTTCAAAATCTTGTGACGATGAACCTCTCTTCCTGGCATACAGAAGAACGTCTGACCGAACTGGTCGCCAAGCGGGTCGACGAGCTTCGCCACAGCCTGGGAGTCGATAGAGTCCATCTGGTCGGACACTCCATGGGCGGAGTAATTGCCCGAAATTACCTGCAGTTGCGCGGCGGCGCGGCAAAAATAGACCGGTGCGTCAGTCTCGGCTCCCCTCACGCCGGGTCGAAGTTGGCACCATTTGCCCTGACCCCGCTTGGCCAGGTACTGGTTCCCAACTCCCCCTTTCTGAAAAGACTGGCAGAGGCACCGATCCCTGAAAATGCCCGGATGACCTGTATCTACAGCAGTAAAGATAATATGATCCTGCCGGTCGAGTCCGCCCGCCTGCCCTGGGCGGAAAATGTTATCCTCGATGGGATGGGGCATACCGGTCTCATCTACCGCAGGTCAGCATTGAAAGCCGCGATTGCCGGCCTGCAGGACAAACCCCGTCATGATACATGAACTCAACGTCGTCAGCCGCAGCCAGATCGAATTTACCGAAGTGACCACTGAGGTCACTCGCGTCATTGCCGAGTCCGGGATTGACCAGGGTCTCGCTGTGCTTTTCGTCCCCCATACCACTGCTGCGGTGACAATTAACGAAAATGCCGACCCTGATGTCGCCAGCGATATGATCAGAGGTCTCAACAAACTAATCCCGCTGCAGGACAATTACCGGCACCTGGAAGGGAATAGCGCCGCGCATATCAAAAGCAGCCTGATCGGCTGCAGTGAAACGATCCTGATCCAGTCCGGAGCACCACAGCTCGGAACCTGGCAGGGCATCTATTTCTGCGAATTTGACGGTCCTCGGCAACGCAAATTGCAGATCAAACTGATCTCCGGCTGAAGTCACCGTGAACAGCAGCAGAGCATACGTCTCACTCCGTCGCCTTGAGGATTACAATCCGCACAACCTCGAAAAAGCCCTGCATGAGGTCCTTTCACCTCTCGGCGGGATGTCTTCGATTGTGCGCCCGGGCCAGCAGGTTCTCCTGAAACCGAACCTGCTGGCTGGAAAATCTCCGGACAAAGCGGTGACCACCCATCCGGAAATCGTTCGGGCGGTCATTCTTGCCGTGCAGCAGGCAGGTGGGATCGTCTCGGTCGGCGATTCTCCCGGAATCGGCAGTGCCGAACAGGTGGCCAGAAAGAGCGGCATTCTCGACGTCATTGAAAGCACCGGCGCGCGCTTTGCACCATTTTCCGAATCGGTCAGAGTGCGGCCGGCAGGGGGCACCTTTCACGAACTTGAAATTGCCCGTGACATTCTCGACGCTGACCTGATTATCAACCTGCCCAAATTGAAAACGCATCAGATGATGGGTCTGACCTGCGCGGTAAAAAACATGTTCGGTGCGGTTGTCGGGATGCGCAAACCCCGCCTGCACCTGCAAGCTGGCAGCGATAAGGCCTTTTTTGCCCTGATGCTGCTGGAACTGGCAGAGCATATCAATCCGGCACTGAATATCGTCGACGCCGTCGTCGGCATGGAGGGAGATGGACCCGGCAGTGGTGACCCGGTGCAGATCGGGGCCCTGCTTGCTGGAACCGATGCCCTGGCGGTCGATACAGTCGCCACTGAACTGGTCGGATTCCGCAACGAGCAGGTCTGGACCCAGCGGATTGCGGCCAAAACAGATCGACCGTATTGTCGACTCAATCAGATCGAGGTGCTGGGTGACGCGATTGAGGCACTGAAGGTCGCCCGGTTTAGCCCGGCCAAGACTGCTGATGTCAACTTCGGCCTGCCCGGTTTCCTGAAAAGGCCGCTCAAAAACAGCCTGACCGCGCGGCCGATTCCCGACCCGGAGCGCTGCCGGTCCTGCGGACTTTGCGTCAAGCATTGCCCGCCTCAGGCAATGAAAATTCACCAGCAGAAACTCGTCATCGATTATCAACGCTGCATTCGCTGTTTCTGTTGCCAGGAACTCTGCCCCTACGGAGCCTTGCAGACCGAACAGGGTCTGCTGTTGCGGCTGGCCGACTTCTTAGGAAAAAAGAGCGGCCGATAAATCACCCAATCAGAGCGAATCTATGAGAGACAGAAAAGACACCAATAGAATATTCAGCCTCCCCCAGGAGTATCTTCTGCGGCTAGTCCTGTTCGGTGTCCGGGCGACACCTAAAGCGGCCTCTGGTCTGTTCTGTGGTCTGCTTGGTCTGCTGATCCTCCCCCTGAGCAGCAAAGACCGACGTAAGATTGCCAGAAATATCGAACACATTCTGGGCATTCCTCGCGGCAGTGAAGAATCTCGGACATTCCAGAAGCGGGCGCTACGGCACCAGATCGCCAGCAGCTTCGAATCGTTCAAATCCAGTTTTGACCATAACCTGATCGAGGTCTCGGGACTGGAGGAACTGCAAGACAAAATCCAGGCGAACTTGGAACAGGGACTCGGTCTGATTATCACCACCGGCCATATGGGCAGCTGGGAACTGGCTGCTTACTATTGTTCCCTGGCCAGCGGGGAAAAGTTCAACGCCCTGGCAAAACCCTCAAAGCTCAACGCCGCGACGGTGCTGCTCGACGAATACCGCCTGAGAATGAACACCAAAACCCTCTGGACCAACCAGAAGTCATTGATGAAAGAAATGGTTGCGATTCTGAAAAACGGTGAAGCCCTCGGCTTTGTCATGGACCAGCGGCCTGATGCACGCAAAGGCCCGACGGTTGAGTTCATGGGCCAGCCAACCTCATTTGTTATCGGTCCGGCCTGGGCTTCGGCCCGGAGCGGCACCCCGGTCATGGGGGTATTCTGTATGCGTGAGGGACCGTGGACGTATCGACTGATTAGCACAGAACTGCTGCCGGGCAACCATACGGAAACCGACACCGGAAAGATGACCCAGCTCATGGCCGCCGAGATTGAGCGGGTGATCAGACTCTATCCGGAGCAGTGGGTCTGGAATTACAGCCGCTGGAAATTCAGAAGAGACTGACCTGTTTCATCCAGAACCCGTCGCCGAACCTTGCTATGGAGTAATTTTATGAACCCGCACAATGACACCCACCTCAAGACCATCGGTTATATTCTCTGGATATTCGGCTTTACCGGTTCGCACCGGTTCTATTATGGCAAGCCGGTCTCCGGGACAATCTATTTTCTGACTCTCGGACTGCTGGGGATAGGCTGGATAATTGACTTTTTTCTGATCCCGGCCCTCGATCGACAGGCAGATCTGCGTTTCCAGGCCGGGCCCTTCGACTACAACATCTGCTGGATCCTGCTGACCTTTCTCGGGTTTTTCGGGGTCCACCGCATGTATATGGGCAAGTGGGGCACCGGCCTGATCTACCTGCTGACCGGAGGCCTGCTCGGGCTCGGATATCTGTATGATTTCTGGACCCTCAACACCCAGATAAGTGAGTGCAACGCTTGACGTTGAGAACCATGTCACCCGATTCTTCGACCTGAACAGGAGAGAGACCATGACACATTCTTCCTGGACACCGGCTGAACTCCTTAAGACATCGAGCAGCTACTGGCTGTCCTCGGCAATCCATGCCGGGGTCAAGCTTGACCTGTTTTCCTCACTGGGCCAGGACGCCCTCAGTGCGGCCGACCTGGCAACCAGGCAACAGCTGAACGAGCGCGGACTGACCATGCTGCTCGACGCGCTAGTGGCGCTGGACCTGCTGAAAAAAACGGGGACGGACTATCGGAACAGCTCCTTTAGCGAAGAATTCCTCTGCAGCTAATCGCCTAAATATTTGGGCCATATCATCCGACATCACCACCACCTGGTAGACAGCTGGCGTCAGCTCGATGAATCTGTCAGACAGGGCGGTCCGGTCCGCAAACGCCTTTCACACGACGGGGACGAAAAAGAACGGGAGAGTTTTCTGCTGGGGATGTTCAACCTGGCGATGCAACTGGCCCCGCAGATAGTTGATCAGATCGACCTTACAGGGCATCAGCATCTGCTCGATCTCGGTGGCGGACCTGGGACCTACGCGATTCATTTCTGTTGGAAGAATCCTGCCCTGCGGGCGACTATTTTTGATCTGCCGACGACCGCAAAGCTGGCTGAGGAAACCATCGCCCGCTTTGCGCTGCAGCAGCGCATCAATTTTACCCCCGGTGACTTTCAGGAAGATGCTCTCGGCGAAGGGTACGATGTTGCCTGGCTGTCGCATGTCCTGCATGGTGAAAACGAACAGGGGTGTGCCAGGATGCTTGCTAAAACCTTTGCTGCCCTAGAGACAAACGGCCGACTGCTGATCCATGAATTCGTCCTCGACGACAGTCGTGACAGACCACTGTTCCCCACACTCTTCTCACTCAACATGCTGGTCGGCACCCCGGCGGGAAAAGCATACAGCGAGGGCGAGATCAGAGAGCTCATTGCTGCTGCCGGTTTCGTAGAGACCGAGCGGCTGCCGATTCCCCTGCCTAACGGGGCAGCTGTGATCAGTTCTCGCAAACCGGGATAATTCAGCTGAAAAGAAAGAAAAACAGATCGCAGCGGCAATTCCCGCAAAAGCTATGCTATATTATTTGAGCTATCCGACCCATTCCACCAAACTAAAGGAGAGTTCAATGAACAAAATCATCGCTGCCGCCCTGACCGCCCTATTTCTGATTTCCGGAGTGGTTATTGCCGCAGAGCAGGATCAGCTCGACCATCCCTCTTGCAGCTATTGTGGAATGAACCGGGTCAAGTTCGCCCACAGCCGTATGCTCATCGAATATGCCGAAGGGCCGAGCGTCGGAACCTGCAGCATTCACTGTACCGCCCTCGAATTTGCCAATGCCATCGACCGGCTGCCGGTGACTATCAAGGTCGGCGAGCTGAACAGCAAAATGTTGATCGATGCCGAGCAGGCAGTCTGGGTGTTAGGCGGCGATCGCCCGGGCGTCATGACCAAACGAGCCAAATGGGCCTTTGCCGACCAAGCGGCCGCTGCCGAGTTTATTGCCAGTCACGGCGGAGAAATCATCGACTTTGAACAGGCCATGACCGCAACCTACGAAGACATGTATCGCGATACCAAAATGATCCGCGCCAAGCGGGCCGCGAAGAAAAAAATGATGCCTCAGTAACTGCCGGAGCTTGACTATGGTGCGAGTTTCTCTTGTTTCCCTGTTCCTACTGACCCTGACCGCTGTTGGCCTGGCTGCAGAGCCTGCTGCGCCGGGCAAGAATGATCGCTGTCCGGTCTGCGGTATGTTTGTTGCCCCCTACCCTGAATGGATTGCCACCATGACCCGCGTAGACGGGTCCCAGATCTTTTTTGACGGATGCAAAGACCTCTTCCGTTACTATTTTGATCAGACTGCAGAAGAGCAGAAGAGGATCGCAACCATTCATGTCACGGAGTACTACAGCACCCGACTGATGCGCGCCGAAGATCTCTTTTTTGTCCTCGGCAGCGACGTTCTGGGACCGATGGGCAGGGAACTGATCCCGGTCGCCGGCAAAGAGAATGCGCAAACCTTTCTCCGCGACCACCGGGGCAGCGAAATCCTCAGCTTCAATCAGCTGAGCGCCGCGAAGCTCCCGGCAGACTGATGATCCGCAGTCGACTATTTCTCGGCCTGATCGGCTGTGGAGTTTTACTGTGCTTTGC
This sequence comes from Desulfuromonas sp., assembly GCA_002869695.1. Classification (GTDB taxonomy): domain Bacteria; phylum Desulfobacterota; class Desulfuromonadia; order Desulfuromonadales; family Geopsychrobacteraceae; genus BM509. The sequence continues at coordinate 6,484 of PKUD01000045.1, forward strand.
GCTGTTGTCCTACGGGCAGTTGCAGGACCCAGACCTGCACGGGAAGCGCCAACTGGTTAAACTCCTTGGCCTCACTGACCTGGCACTGTTCAGCGAGGCACGCTATACCCGCCACCCCTCCCAGGCGGACCTGTTTTCTGCCTTTCAGGACTACCCGGCTGCGTTTGAGCACTTTCCTTCCGGTTCGCTGATCGCACCAGCCCCGGTCGGTCTCAACCGCTGGATTTCCATTCATGATCCGAATGAACGGCTGCCCTGATGACGCGTCAACTGAAAATCCTCGAACATACACTTGCCAGCCTGCTACGGCGCAAGGCCAAGAACCTGTCGCTGCTGGTCGTCTACGCCTTTACTATTGCCACTCTTGGATCGGTCCTGTTCCTGACGCATGCTCTGAAGACCGAAGCGAGTGACAGCCTCGCTGCAGCGCCGGAACTTGTGGTTCAGCGCCTGGCGGCCGGTCGTAACGAACTGATACCGGTCGCTTACGCAGAGAGAATTCGTGCCCTGCCCGGAGTGGAAAAAGTCACTCCACGGGTCTGGGGATATTACTATGATGCTCTGGTCAAAGCCAATTTCACCTTGATGGGCACCGCAGGTGAAGCTGAGCAGATTGAGTTACTCGAGGGGCACCTGCCAAGCAATCCGGACGAATGTGCCGTCGGCAGCGGCGTCGCCGCTATCTTCGGGGCCGAAATCGGGGATCGACTGGTCCTGATCGACAGTCACGAGCAGAATCGTCTCTACAAGATAAGCGGTCTGTTCTCGACCGCATCCAGCCTGCTGACGAATGACCTGATTCTGCTGCCGGAAACAACATTACGTGAATTTTTTGCCATTGATGAGCAACGGGCAACCGATCTCGCGGTGGAGATCTATAACCAGCGCGAGGTAAAAACCCTGGCGAAAAAGATCAGGTTCCATCTGCCCGACACCAGGCCGATCACCCGCAGTGAAATTCTGCATACCTATACGACAATTTTCAACTGGCGCAGCGGAATGATGCTTGCGGTTACGCTTGCCGCCCTGATCGCGTTCTGCATTCTTGCCTGGGACAAGGCGACTGGAATCAGCTCCGAGGAAAAACGTGAAATCGGCATTCTCAAGGCACTCGGCTGGGAAACAGCGGACGTACTCGCCATAAAGTTCTGGGAGGGGCTGGCGATCTCGCTCACGGCATTCCTTCTCGGCATTGTAGCCGCCTGGCTCCACGTCTTTGTCCTGGGGGCTCCGGCACTGGTCCCCATTCTCAAAGGCTGGTCGGTCATTTTTCCGGATTTCCCCCTGACCGCCCGGGTCGACCTGCTGCAGTTACTTACCCTGGCATTTCTGACGATTGTTCCTTATCTGGCCTGCACTCTGATCCCGGCTTGGAAAACGGCGGTCACCGATCCAGAACAGGTGATGAGAAATTGACGGTCGTCCCGGCGACACCCCTGACGGGACAGGTTGGGGAAAAAGGTCGTTGACACAAGCTGGCAAACGGAACCCGAAAACCATGCTGATCAAAGCGGAAAAGCTCTGTAAAATCTATAATCGACACCAGCCGGACGAAATGAACGCTGTGAACGACGTCTCGCTGGAGATAGAGAGGAATGAGGTGGTTGCTATCACCGGCCCGAGTGGCTCGGGAAAAACCTCCCTGCTCAGTCTGCTCGGCTGCATGAGCAGACCGACCTCGGGACGGGTTCAGCTTGCCGGACGGACGGTGTCCCAATTACCGGAAAGTTTTCTCGCCGCAATCCGCCGCGAGCATTTCGGCTTCATCTTTCAGCACTTCAACCTGATTCGGGAAATCAGCGTCATCGAAAACGTTCTGCTGCCACTGGTCCCGACCGGCATTCCGATGTCCCAGATGAAACTCAGGGGGGACAAGGTTCTTGCCCAGTTGGCGCTCGGCGATAAGGCAAAGGTCAAGGCCAATCGGCTGTCCGGAGGTGAGCAGCAGCGGGTCGCCATCGCCAGGGCTCTGATCGCTGAGCCGCAGGTTATTATTGCCGATGAGCCGACCGCGCACCTCGACAGCAGGTTGGCGACCGAACTGCTCGACATCCTCACCGTATTGCACGAAGCCGGCAAAACAATTCTCATCGCCACCCATGATCCCTATGTCTATGAGCACCCTCTGATCTCCCGGGTTCTCTCAATGAGCGACGGAACGTTACGCGGAGCTGTGCGGTCGTGATTCTCCATCCCGGCATACTGGCGCTGCTGGTCGGCTCTCTGGTCACCCTGCTGTTGATGCTGCAAGCCTGTTGGCTGGGAATTCAGATCCTCTTCCGCTGGGACAGCAGCAGCTGTTCTGAGTTCCAGTTACAGCTGGAACGGAAAACCTGGCTGGTTTCAACACTGCTCAACTATGCACTCGGCTTTCAGATTCTGTCCGGAGTTTTTTATCTCGCAACCCTGGAGGATATCCATCGGTTGTTTGTCGGCGCCATGTGCGCGACCGGTGCCCTCAACGCCAACCTGGTCGGTTGGCTGGTCCTGGTGGTCAAGGTCATTCTGTTTTTTGCCGCGTCGCTCTGGGTTGTCATCAACCGGCTCGATCAGCGCACCGAGGAGACGCCTCTGGTCAGGCCCAAATACCTGCTGCTGCTGCTGATCACCCCTCTGGTCGCCTGTGACCTCTACCTGCAGTTCAGTTATTTTAGCGGGCTGCGCCCTGAGATTATCACATCCTGCTGTGGCTCGCTGTTCAGCGAACAGGGGGAGAGCGTTGCCAGCGAACTGGCAGGCATGCCGGTTCGTCAAGCAATGACGATGTTTTTCACCTCATTCGGTGTCGTTTTCAGTTTGCTTCTGGCCTGCCTGGTGTCGCATGCGGCTCTGCTGCGCAGCCTGCTCTTTATTTCCGCAGTCGTTCATTTTTTTTCTGCGCTGGCTGCTGTCGTCTCTTTTATTTCACTCTATATTTACCAGCTGCCCAGCCACCATTGTCCTTTCGACATGCTGCAGGGGCATTACGCCTATATCGGCTACCCGCTCTACGCTGCCCTGTTCGTCAGCACCCTCTTCGCTCTGTTGCCCGGTCTCTGTCATCCGTTACGCCGCCACCCCGGACTTGAACGTGAAATTATCAGGCGGGAAAAACGCTGGCTGATTTCCGCCTTGGCGGGTATGCTGATTTTTCTTCTGATCAGCGTCTGGCCGATGCTGTTCAGCCCGTTTGTTCTGCTGGGGTACTGAGAACCGTGACACGCAACACCAGGCTCGCAAAAATCGCACTTTCGATAACCCTGTCGGTTCTGGCGATGACGCTCCTGATTATCACCTGCAACAATCAGCGCAGCAAACGTCAGGTTGCCGAATATCAGGTCCCCGATGTCACCCTGATCAAGCATACCGGTGAGGCGGTTCAGCTGATAGATTATCTTGCAACCGCAAAGCCGCTTATCCTGGAATTCATCTACACCGGCTGTACCACTGTCTGTCCGGTGATGATGATCAAGTTTGCCAACCTGCAACGACGCCTGGAACCAGACACCGAACAGGTCCTGATGGTCTCCATCAGTATCGATCCGGAAAATGACACCCCGGAGGTTCTCACCCGCTACCGCGAGCAGTATCAGGCCCAGCCGGGATGGGACCTCCTGACCGGTTCGGTTGCAGACATCCGCAAAGTCATGGATGCATTCAATACCCGTCCGACAGATATGGCTACCCTCGACACCCCCGTGCTGCTTCGTGCCCCCGGCAGTCAGAGCTGGGTCCGCCTGACTGGTGAGATCGACAGCCGGACCTTCTGGTCTGAGTATCAAAACCTGCTCACCCCCGACCAGTAAGGCTTAACGATACAGTAGTCACCCCCCTGAACGATCAAACCGCGGCACCACGTCCAGACAGGCTATCGCAACACTAATGTTGCATCCTCACCCGAATCGTCCTTTTTGCAGCCAATTTGACATGGAAATGATGCGTTTTATAAAAATAACCATGTTCTATAATTTTATATCAAAAACGTTATAAAATTATTTCATATCAGTTATCAGTCACTTGTATCCATAAAACCATTTTAGCGAAAAACTTGACCAGCATTGCACTTGTTGCACGCGTTGCATTTATTAATCATGTTGCACATTGTGTTGCACTTTATTTATGAATACTTTTAAGTGCTTAGCGGTTCTTACCTCAACTATTCGGGATTTTATCAGTTTTATTGCAACATGCGTTGCAATACAAATTACACATAAACTTGGAAACTATTCACCCAAGTATTCGTTTCTATTAGTCTTTTATTAAATGTTTCACTTTTTTTCGCCGCTGGCACAGCTTTTGGATATATAGATAGGCATGAAGACTACACACAACATACAAGAGAATTTGGTTACGCTGGCGATCCCTTTCTACGGATTGACCACC
>PKUD01000107.1 GCA_002869695.1 Desulfuromonas sp.
GCCGACGACTGTCGCCAACCACAGCGACAGCTTTGATATCCCCTCCAACGATCCCGATACACCTTCCGTCACCATCAGTGTCGGTGGTTCGGGAACCGCAGAAGCGACTCCGAACATAGCCCTTTCGACCACCAACCTGGTGTTCGGCAGTCTGGCGATCGGCAATACGGCGGACCAGACGTTGACCGTCGTGAACTCCGGCAACGCCGATCTGATTGTGGGCGACATCGCCCTCACCAACCCGTTGGTCGCTCCCTATGAGCTGGTGACTGCACTGGACACATGCAGTAACCAGACACTGACGCCGGCCAGCAGTTGCAGCATCACGGTCCGCTATTCCCCGACCACCGCGGGTGTCCATGGCGAAAGCTTCAATATCCCCAGCAATGATGCCGACAATGCAAATATCACGGTCAATCTCAACGGGACTGGGACATTAGAACCGGTGCCCAACCTGGCCTTGTCGGACACAACGGTGACGTTTGGAAACGTGAGCGAGGGGACGACATCCGATCGCTCAGTGACTTTGAGCAACACCGGCAATGCAGACCTGAATGTGGCAGATATTGCCCTGTCCAACCCGCTGGCAGCCCCCTTTGAACTGGTGACCGCACTGGACACATGCAGTAACCAGACACTGACACCGGCCACCAGTTGCAGCATCACGATTCGCTACTCTCCATCAACCGTCGGTGCTCACAACGACAGTTTTAATATTTCTTCAAATGACCCCGATACTCCGTCCGCATCGGTCAGTGTCAGCGGGACCGGTTTACCGATGGCAGCGAACAATCCCCCGACGACCCCGGTTCTGGTCTTTCCGGCAGATAAGCAGACCGGCCTGGAGACATCTTTTGCCTTTAGATGGAAAAAATCGACCGACGTCGAGAACGATCCGATCGGCTACGATCTTGTTTATTGTCAAGACAGCAGTTTCACGGGATGCCAGGTGATTATGGTGTTCGCACCCGAGACGGATCAGAATAGATTCCTGTATGCCGGCGCTGGCGGATTCTGGGTTCTGCTTCTTGGCGCCACCGCATGGCCCAGAAAGAGAAGTCTCAGGCTGTTGTGGATCTCTCTCTCAATCATCGCCTCACTGATCATTCTGCCATCCTGCGGAGGAGGCGGTGGTGGAGGCAACACCCCGAGCGATGAGATAAGTTACTCTGTTTCCGGGTTGCAGCAGAACACAACGTACTACTGGAAAGTCACAGCAACAGATGGCAGTGATCTGACAGAAAGTGCGGTGAGAAGCTTTACGACTCAATAGCCGGATTGACTGGACCTGAGATGAATCAGTCGCAGTTGATATAAGTCTAACAATACCTGACTTTCTCTTGTTTACCTGAAGCCCCGTCCAATGGATGGGGCTTTCTATTGTGAACAAAATTGAAAGGAGCCATTTCCTCCCACGAAATAAGCATCCGCCCCATTGTTTATACCTCTAAACGACAATACTATATGACTATAAAGGTAATCCTTAGTGTGGAATCAGGAATATATCTACACAAGGAGGAAATGATGTATGCGATAAAAAAGTCAAAAACCTGCAACTACAAACATTGCAATCCAGAAACTTATGGTGGGATGTCTTTTATTGCAATCTACATTCTCATCATCATGGCTCTTATCGTTGTTACCCTGGGATATCTCATTATCAGTTGATTCTCCGGCAATGGCCAAAGCAGGAGAAATGAAGTATCTCACCTCACGATAATGGAACTGATATACTTACTCGAGCACATTAATTTGAACAGTCATATGTCTTATGGAGGGCAAAAATGAATAAATTCTCCTTTTTCCTGATTCTCTTATTGCCAGCCGTTTTCTCCTGCTCCCATTCCATGCACGGTTCTATGAATCACGAGATGGATCACTCCGCCCACAAGGCGATGATGGAAAAAAAGAATAGTCACAGCGTGTCGAATGCGAGTTACCAGGTTCCTGATGTTGTTTTACTGAACCAGGAAGGAAACAAAATAAACCTTAAAGAGTTTCTGGAAAACAACGAACCATATGCATTAAATTTCATTTTTACCACCTGCACCACGATCTGCCCTATTCTGACTGCCAGCTTCTCACATATGCAACGGGAATTGGGTGAGGATGCCAATGACCTGCAGCTGATCTCGGTCACCATTGACCCGGAATACGATACACCAGCCGTGTTACGGAATTATTCCCAGAAGGTCAGAGCAACCAGGAACTGGACGTTTTTGACCGGCGACTATGAGACGATTGTTGCGGTGGAAAAAGCCTTTGATGCCTATACATCAAACAAGATGGACCATCATCCCTCTTACATTTTCAAAACTGAAGCCGATCAGGACTGGGTCAGGGTTGACGGATTGGCGAGTGGCTCTGATTTAGCCGAAGTCTTCCAACTCAACTCTCTCTTCTGAGCCCTGCCATGAATAAAATAAATGAATTATTAATCAGCATTTTCGTGCTTTTTCTGACATGTGCATCTCTTCCCTTCCCAGTCCAGGCTGATGCCTCGAAAACGATTGACAACTCCGCCAGTGACATGATTGAGCTCGGGCGAAAAATCTATCAGGACGGCGAACTGGGAGATGGCAGTCCGGTAAAAGCGATCGTTTTGGGGGATATTGAAGTGACCGGTGATCAGTTCACCTGCCTGAACTGTCATCGCCGAAGCGGCTTGGGCGGTCCGGAAGGAACCAAGTATGTCCTTGCGACCAACGGTGGCTCGCTTCTGGTTCCACGTGTTGACCTTTACATGGAACGTCCTGCATATACCTATGAAACTTTTGCCGAAGCGATGACCTTGGGAGTCAATCCGAAGGGCACACCTTTTGATCCGATCATGCCCATCTATGACCTTCCTGAGCCCGAGATGAGAGCGCTATTCGGCTATCTCAAAACTCTTTCCAACAAGTACTCTCCCGGGGTAAACGATGTCGAACTCCATATTGCAACCGTCGTTAGCAAAGACATAGATCCACAATTAAAAAATGAGATGTTGCAGGTCCTGAACGCTTTTATTGACAACAAAAATGCACAAACCCGTCATGAGAAAAAACGCTACACCTCCGGTCCGTTCTATCATGAATATCGCAACAAGGCGTACCGTCAGTGGGTGCTCCACATTTGGGAGGTGTCTGGTCCTGCCGAATCCTGGGCCGGGCAACTTGAAACCTACTATCAGCAGCAACCAGTTTTTGCCATGATCAGCGGGGTTGTTTCAGGCGACTGGAACCCCATTCACAATTTTAGTCGTGAGAAAAAGCTCCCCTGTCTGTTACCAAATACTGACTTGCCAACCATTGGCAGCCCGGCCGATTTTTATACCCTCTATTTTTCCAAAGGGCTGACCCTTGAAGCACAGACCTTACACTCAGACCTGGCAGGTAATAATACGAACGGGGATATCGTTCAGATCTATCGACAAGGGACAATTGGCGAAAAGGGAGCGCAGGCATCTGAAAAGGTAGCTCGTGCTGGAAAAACAGAAATAATCAACCTGCCCCTGGTTGAAAATGCTGACTGGCAGGAGATAAAGCAGAAAACGATTCAACCGGGAGTGGGAGCTGTCGTTCTGTGGCTGGGAGCTGACGATTTGGAGAAATACGCCGAAGTCCTTGGCGAGCATTTATCGAGTGCCCCTGTCTATGTCTCCTCGTCCCTTCTCAATGGCGAATATGACTTGATCCCGCCCCCGTTAAACAGAGCAGCCAAAATCATCCATCCCTTCAAGTTAAAAGAGGATCAGCAGGCCCGCCTCAGACAGCTAGAGGTTTGGCTCAAGCAGAACAACATATCTATGAGCAATCCGCGCATTCAGGGGCAAACCTATTTCGCTTGCCTGCTTCTGAACGGTGGGCTCAAACACATCAAGCGTTACTACTATCGCGAGTTTTTTCTAGACCTGCTCGATCACGGAGAAAGAATGTCGTTGTATTCCATCAACTACCCCAGGCTGAGTTTCGGTCCGGAACAACGTTTTCTGGCGAAAGGCGCTTATATTATCGATCCTGCAACGGTAAAGAACCATTGGGTCATCCCGGGACATTAAGTCGGGCCCCGGGTCTGGAGCAAGCCAGGACAGAGGTGACCTAGAACATCTCTTATCTCCAAAATACGATTGACGGATCTTTGGCCGCATCTAGGATATAAAAATTGTTTTAACCCGTATGGACATCATCAATCGTTAGAATCAGTCGCCGGAGCAATGCCATGAGTCACCCAAGGCATACAATAAAGATTTTCATAACTCTGCTTTTTCTCTTTTTTAGCGAGCAGCATTCTTCAGCCGCCAAGTTCGAATTCCAAAAATCGATCGCCAATTATCAGATACCCGATGTCGTTCTGACCAATCAGGACGGTAAAAAGGTTCCTCTCATCCCATTTTTAGACTCAGAAAAACCGGTGATGCTTGAATTTATCTTTGCGACCTGCACAACCATTTGCCCTGTCATGTCTGTCAGTTTTACAAACCTGCAAAGACGATTGGGGAAAGACACCGAAAAATTGAGACTGGTGTCAGTCTCCATCGATCCTGAACACGATACGCCATCGATCATGAATAAATATCTCAATCGCTATAACGCTCAAAATGGATGGGATTTTCTGACCGGTTCTAAAGAAGACATTGACCTGATCATGAAGGCATTTGATGCTTATGTCTCAGATAAAATGAATCACCAACCTTTAACATTCATGCGGTCCCCAGAAGAGAAACAGTGGGTACGAGTCAATGGTTTCCTCAGTGGTAAAGAGATGATGAAAGAGTACCAGAAACTCATTGGGCAGGACCTGTAAGACCAATCGTTATTAGAATTAGGCCAAACAAAATTTGGCCAGAGGAACAATAAAACGGATAGTTAGCGTATTGCTGACTATCCGTTTTTGTAAGTGGTCCCCGTGACGAAATTCGAATGCGTATTAAAAAATAAAAAATTATTTATTTTCGGACACTTAAAAAGTTCACTTCCCACAGATTTGTCATTTTTTATCGTTTAAAAGCACTTTTGCGATAAATTCCCATCTGGTTTCTCTTGAGATTTCGCTGACTGCTCAATTCCACCCCCAAAGGATCTAATCATCGCTGAAGGCGGCAAGTCTTCCAGGGCTGTCCCATGATCACCCTTTCAGACCGATAAATAGCGCGTTTTTATTTCTTCATTGTTCTGCAACTCTTGCTGAGTCCCGGAAAAGCAGATCAAGCCTTTATCGATAACATAACCTCGGTCCGAAATTTCTAGAGCAAAATGGGCATTCTGCTCGGCCAGGAGGATCGGAAAGTGCTCTTTCAGCCGTAGGATAATTTCTCCCAGTTGTTCGACGATCACGGGTGCCAGCCCCTCGCAGGGTTCGTCTAGGAGGAGTAATTTCGGCTGGCCCGCCAATGCTCTGGCTATGGCAACCATTTGCTGTTCTCCGCCACTCAACTCGCCACCCTTGCGATGTCTGAACTTATCGAGTAAAGGAAATGTGCTAAACAGATCGTCTATGCTCCAGCGGATTTCTGTTTTATCGTTGAATGAAACTTCAAAATTCTCCTGTACCGTCAGTTCGGAAAATATCCGCCGATCTTCCGGAACATAGCCGAGACCGAGGCGGACATTTTTGAAGGCCGACTGTTTGGAAATCTCTTGGCCGAGGAAGGTGATTGACCCTTTACGGGGGTGATTGTAACCCACGATGCTTTTTATGGTCGTTGATTTGCCCGCGCCATTGCGACCGAGCAGGCAGACGATCTCTCCAGCGGACACCTCAAGATCAACCCCCTGAAGAATATAGCTATCGTCATAATAAGTATGGATATCTTTAACTTTAAGCATGCACTTTTCTCCCCAGGTAGGCTTCCTTAACATGTTCGTTGCTACGGATTTCCCCTGGACTTCCCTGGGCTAACAAGTGTCCCTGATGGAGGACGTAGATCTTTTCGGCAAGGGAGAAAACGACCTTCATGTCATGCTCAGTGATAAAAAAGGTGGTCCCCGAGTTATTAGCCAGTTTCTTTATCAGTTTGATCATGTTCTCAGTCTCTTCTGGGTTCATTCCGGCGGTCGGTTCATCCAGCAGCACCACGCTCGGATCGCGGGCCAGCACAATCGCCATTTCGACTAATCGTTTGTCACCATACGCCAGATTTGCGACAACTTGGTCGGCGCGGTCGGCTATCCCAATCTGTTCCAGAACAAGCATCGCTCTTTCAATAATCTGCTTATCCTTAAACACATTGCCGTATATTTTGAAATGCTTACGCTGTTGAATAATCAGCGGGCTGATGACGTTTTCCAGGACGGTCAGTGCAGCAAAGATGTTGGTGATCTGGAACGAGCGGCACATGCCCTTGTCAACGACCCGGTGGGCCGCGAATCCCGTAATATTTTCTCCATTGAGAAAGACCTTCCCTCGGGTCGGCGGGAAGTGCCCGGAGATGGCGTTGTAAAAGGTTGTTTTTCCGGCGCCGTTGGGGCCGATCAGGGCAGACATTTCACCTTTGCTTATAGACAAAGAGATATCTTCGATCACCTTGAATTTTCCGTAGGAGTGACCGAGGTTTTCGATCCGGAGCACGTCGGTCATTTCACCCCCTGCTTAAAAATTTTATTGCGGAGCGTGCCAAAAACGCCTTGCGGGAAGAAAAGGACAATGGGAACCAGGACAATACCGAGGAACAGCATCCAGTTTTCTGTGTACTGAATGATGATCTGCTCCAGCACAAAGAAGATCCCGGCGCCGAACAGTGGCCCAAGGAACACACCCGTGCCGCCAATGATCGACATGATGACCGGTTTGGCGGAAAAACTCCAATGCATAAATTCGGGCGTTGCCATGCTGTTAAATAGGCAGAACAGGACCCCGGCAAGACCAGTGAACGCTCCGGAGATAGCAAAGGCGACGATCCTCAGCAGCCGAACATTTCCACCAACAAATGACACTCGCTGCTTGTTCTCGCGCATCGCTTTGAGTATCAATCCGAAGGGGGAGTGGACAATCAACCAAAGCAGCACGAGACCGAGCAGAACAATACCGAAAACCAGATAGTACATCCTGGTCGGTTCGTAAAATGTTATTTCGTTGCCGAGCAGGGAAAGACTTGGCAAAACAAAAACTGGAAGCCCATCGCTGCCACCGGTAACATCAAGCCAATTGTGGGCAATGGAAAAAAACAACATGCCGAAACCGAGGGTGATCATGGCAAAAAAGATTTCGTCCAATCGTACCGAAAAAAAGCCGACAACCAGAGAAGCCAGAAGGGAAGCCAACATTCCGACCAACAGGATCAGAAACAGATTCTGGTAGCCAGCCTGAAGCATCAAGGCAGCGCAATAAGCACCCAGACCAAAGAAGGCGCCCTGACCGAAAGAGAGCAAGCCAGTATAGCCAAGCAGCAGATTGAAGCTGATGGCCATCAGTCCCATGATCAGAATTTCCGAAAGAATCATCACCGAGTAGGTCGAGATAATCAGCGGAGCAAAGAATAACAGCACAGCCAGGACAGTTGGGCCAAACAGTTTGTGGCGCAACAACTTCATCATCGTCACACCCCTTTCCGGAAGAGTCCGGTCGGTTTGACCAACAGAATCACCGCCAGCAGAATGTAGGGTATGGCCATCTGCATCCTTCCGGCGAAAACAGTTCCGAAGGACTCCAACAGGCCGAGCATCAGGGCACCGACAAAGGCACCAGGAAAGCTCCCCATGCCACCAACGACCACGACAATGAAGCTCTCGATAATGATTTTCTCGCCCATCGAGGGGATCAGACTTTGTTGCGGCGCAGCCAGCGCTCCACCCAGGGCGGCCAGCCAAGTACCAAGAGCAAAAACAGAGGTATAGATCAATGGCACATTAATCCCGACCCCTTCGGCCATGATGTTATCGAAGGAGGCAGCGCGTATGATCTTGCCCCACTTGGTGTAGTGAAAAAACGCCCAAAGCAGCCCGCCAATCAAGGGGCCGATGAGAACAAGGAAAAGCCGGTAAACTGGATAGTCCTGCCCGGCGACAGAGATAATACCATTCAGAATTGCAGGTGGCTCAACGACATGGTATCCGGAGCCCCAGATCACCCGTACCGCATCATCCAGAATCAGCAGGACAGCGAAGGTCAGCAGTAACTGAAAAGAGACGTCCCGGCCGTAAACACGTTTAAGCAGGAACTTCTCAATCAGCAGACCGACGAAAACAGCACAGAGTGGCCCAATCAGAAGACCAAGCCAGAAAGAGTCGAATAACTGCATGGTCTGCATACAAAGGTAAGCGCCGAGCATGAACAAAGAACCGTGGGCGAAATTGAGTACACCCAAAACACCGAAAACAGTGGTCAACCCGACGGCAATCAGAAACAACAACATACCCCAACTCAGGCCGTTGAGGATATTCAGCAGGAGGATTTCCATGCAAACTCCGGTAGCAGGAATGTCAACTGGAAAAAACTAGATCCTGCTGCGGTGAAAGTTCCCCGCAGCAGGATTAGAACTGCTACATGCTGCAGCCGGATTCGGCAACCGACGGTGTGACATCCTGACCGTTAAAGATTTTTACCGGTTTGAGGATGCGGTGTGGGTATGCGGTATCAGCCGCGGTCTTGCCCCAGTGGGCGTCCGTGACCGCCTGGTGGTCACCTTTGCGGAATTCGATAGTGCCAGTCGGAATTTCCAGTTTCAAGCCTTCAAGGGCACTGACGATTTTTTCTTTGTCGAGCGAACCAGCTTTTTCAGCCGCTGCTTTGTAAGCATAAACGGCACTGTAGGCACCGTGGGCATTGTAGGAGGGATAGGCACCATATTTTTTGAAGTAACTGTCAACAAAGCTCTTGTTTTTAGCTGAATCATTAGCGAGGAACCAGTAGCGGGTTCCGACCCAAAGGCCCTCCGGCATCTTGTCGCCAAGAGCGGTCAGTACCTCTGTTGCTGCACCGAGGGAAAAGAGCACTTGGAAATCGCCGTTGAAGAAGCCCATACTGCTTGCCTGACGGACAAAGTCGATCAGGTTTCCACCCCACAGGGAGATGAAAACGCCATCCGGTTTGCTACTCATCACTTTGGTGATATAGGCACTGAAGTCAGTGGTCTTAAACGGCGGGAAAGCAACGTCTTCTTTTGGCAGGAATGTTGTTTCAGGGTTAAGCTCTTTCAGATATTTTTCAAAATATTCCCAGGACTGATGACCAAAAGCGTAGTCTGGTCCGACGGTGGTCCACTTCTTTGCCCCGGTCTCTTTGGCGAGTAATGCGGCTGCCTTGACGTTCTGTGCCAGATTTAGAGAAATACGGAAAGTATACTTGTTACAAACACTCCCGGTGACGTCCGGTGTAGCTGCATGGGTGATAATTAACGGGGTTTTCATCTGCTCAATGGAGGGAACAACCGTTTTAGCGACACCACTTGAGTCCAGCCCAATCAGCATATCGACCTTATCCTGATAAACCAGCTTTCTGATAGCGCGCAGGGCAACATCCGCCTTACCTGTAGAGTCCTCAAAGAACCCCTCAACCTTGTTTCCGTTAATCCCTCCAGCAGCATTTATTTCCTCAATGGCAAGTTCTGCACCCTGCTTAGCAAATTGGCCGTAAGCGGAAAAAGGGCCAGACATAATGTAAGTAAAACCTATCTTTGCCGTAGATGCGGCATGTGCGCCGATAAAAGATGTCAAAATAAACGTCAGCACCAGTAAAGAACAATAAACCTTTCTTTTCATCTCTCCTCCTTGTTCTCATCAGTTAAAGGCACCCACAATTGGGTCGAACATTTTCAATGCAAGCTGGTGTCACTTCATAAAATAGCTTTGTACAACCATTGAATTGTAAACAATAATTTGAGCATGTCAAACTTGCGAGACAATCAAGCCGAAGAAAGTCCGGTAGAAAATGGCATCGTAAACATTAAAAGGCAGCTTCAAACCTGTTTTTGAGTTATCGCACCATGCGATAGGTTGAAGCTGCCTTTTAATAAACGCGTATATTAGAGCTGACTTCTCAATTTGACTTTACTGCAACTACTTGTACTACCGCCCCCCTGCCTGTATGTAGCGTCCCTTCAATAACCTCACGCTCAATTTCCATATCATGCACAAACGTCAGACCATGAAGTTCTTCGCGTAAGTCATCAAGCGTCATCAACTTATTTACATCAGGGGGGCCACCTGTTTTATACAAAAGTTGCTTAGGTGTATACGCTTCTAGTAGAAACATCCCCCCAGGACGCAAAGCCTTAACCACCGTGCGATGCAGCTTTCTGCGAGCGTCCCTGGCGGCATGGGCATAGATCGAAACGATCAAATCATAGCTATTGTCTTCAAGGAAATAGTTGCCTATGTCGGCCACCTCGGTCTTAATCTTGACCCCACGCTTTTTTGCCAGACGTTTTGCCTTCTCTAACCCAACAGCCGACGCATCAACTGCTGTTACTCGATGACCACGCTCTGCCAGCCAGACAGCATTTCGCCCCTCCCCTTCTCCAACGCATAATGTCATTCCGACCGGCAGATGCTCTTCCATACTGAGCAGAAAATCGTTCGGTTCTGTGCCATAGAGATAGTCTTCAGTCGCGTAGCGTTCATCCCATGGTGTTGTATTCGTCATCTGGTTAAACCCTTACCAAGAAGAAAAGTGACATTGGGCCCTAAAGATCTTACCCTAGACATCCCTGTGA
>PKUD01000132.1 GCA_002869695.1 Desulfuromonas sp.
GACACCCATGAACAGCCTTGAAGGTTTTATTCTCGATCTGAGATGGGACGACCTGCCTGAAAAGACCCGTCAAACTCTGCGAACATGTATTCTGGACACAATTGGTTGTGCTGTCGCTGGCAGCGGCAGTGAACAGCTACCGACTCATGTAGGAACCCTTCTCGAACAGAAGCAACACGGGGAAAATCCGGTTTGGGGGACACGTTTCAACCTCAATCCTGGCTGGTCGATTTTCTTTAACGCACACAATGCAGCCTATTACGACCTGGATGACGGGCACCGTCGAGCGCAGGGTCATCCCGGCGCCACCATTATCCCGGCGGCACTCGGGACCGCTTACCACCTCGGCCTTTCGGGCAAAGACTTCCTCGAAGCGGTTGTCGTTGGATACGAAGTTGCTATCCGCAGTGCGCTCGTCATCCGCGAGTTGGGCGGCCCGCGCAAGGGTTCGGGGGGCTGGGCCATCGTCGGAGCCGCTGCAGCGACTGCCCGGTTGATGTGCTCTTCGCATGAACAGGTTCTGCATGCCATCGGTCTGGCGGAATATTATGCCCCCCAGGCTCCTCAGGATAGAAGCGTGGTTTTTCCCAGTGAGATGAAAGAGGGCATCCCCTGGGGTGCCTATGCCGGCTATACCTCTGCAATGCTTGCCTCCGGAGGATTCAGCGGCATGCGGCCGTATCTGGCAGACTCCCCTTATATCGCTGACCTGGGTGCAACCTATGAAATAGAGAAGACCTACTTCAAACAATACTCAAGCTGCCGCTGGGCTCATCCGGCGCTGGATGCCTTAACGCAGATCCTGGCAGAAAATCGGCGGGCTGCGGAGACAATCAGCGAAATAAGGGTTTTCTCCTTTGAAAAAGCCGTTTTGATGCAGCGCTGTGCCCCGGCGACGTCCATGGAAGCAGTTTACAGTATTCCCTTTGCGGTTGGCTGTTATCTGGTTCATGGGGAACTTGGCCCGCAGCAACTGAGCGAAAATAATTTACAC
Organism: Desulfuromonas sp.; assembly: GCA_002869695.1. Taxonomy (GTDB): domain Bacteria; phylum Desulfobacterota; class Desulfuromonadia; order Desulfuromonadales; family Geopsychrobacteraceae; genus BM509. The sequence goes on from PKUD01000132.1 coordinate 995, forward strand.
AACCCGGAAATATTGGCGTTAGCCCGACGCGTCAAGATGATTGCAGATCCGGAATTGACTGCATGTTTTCCTGAACAATGCCTGCAACGGGTAGAGGTCGATTTCAATACGGGTGAAACCTGCTGCAGCCCGCTGGTTTCTGCCAAGGGAGACCCCGATAACCCCTATACAGAAGACGAGCTGATCGACAAGTTCACTTGGCTGACTTCGGAGATTCTAGGTTCTCAGGCCGAACAGATTCCACCCCTCATCAGAGATCTTGAGCGACATTCAGTGGCGGATCTTGTTAAACTCTTAATACCTGAATAGTCTTTTCGCTAGAATCGGGTTAGTCCTGCTGCCCGGCTGAACATTCCTTATGGGTTGAAGATTCCATGAAAAGAATAATGGGTCTGCTGCTGATTTTCTTACTGATCAGTTTCTCTGTCGCCTGTGCGACCAGCCGGGGAGGCTCTGCACAGGCAGGTCTTTTGCGTATCGGAATTAATGCCACCGATATGGATACCCTCGATCCCCACTTGGCGGCAAGTTTCCAGGACCGAATGGTTGCTGACATGGTTTTCAACGGGCTGCTCAGATACGTCCCCGGCAATGCCCCTCATTTTGAAGCTGATCTGGCTGAGGAGATCCCTGAGCCAGTTATTGTCGATGGCCGCCAGGTCTGGACCTTTACCCTGAAAAAGGGGGTTTACTTTCACTCTGGACCAAATAGCGACGCCTACGAACTTACTGCAGAAGATGTTGTCTATTCTCTGCAAAAGGCGGCTGACCCGAGGCGCTCGGCCTATGCCGGTGAGTATGCAGGAATGATATTTGAACAGGTTGATAAGTATCGCTGCAAGATCATTCTGGATAAACCCCTTTCGCCGAACCTGTTTTTTCCTAAAGTTGCAGACTATGCCGGGGGCTTTATCGTGTCCAGCAGAGCACTGCGGGCATTGGGAGACACCGTGTTCAGCACTCATCCGGTGGGAACCGGGCCTTTTACCTTTTCGTCCCGCAGTCCTAAACAGCAGGTGCTGCTTTCCGCCCATAGCGAATATTTCCGTTCCTCCCCGCGATTAAGCGGCGTGCTGATCCTTTTTCTTCCTGACCCCATTGAACGTTACGAGGAATTTACCAGGGGCGAACTTGACCTGATTCGCGCTGAAACGGAAAATGAGCAGCGGGGGCCATTTCCTACGGACACTCTGGTCGATATCTTCGGTGTTCCGGAAGTGGCCTTGATCCATTTCAATACCAAGGTTAAGCCCCTGGATGATCTTCTTGTCCGCCAGGCGATCGCCTATGCTCTCGATCGGGACGCCTTTCTTGCCAAGTTCCCCCCGGCAACGGCTGGCAATGTTTACGCGCCTATTCCGCAGAAATTCCTCCCCGGCGGGCTCTCACCCAAGGAGGTCAAGGAGTTGGGCCTTGATTATCCGACTGATCTGGGGAAAAGCCGCGCCTTGCTAGCAGCAGCAGGCTATCCTGATGGACTGACTCTGGAACTGATCGGGACAAGACTGAGACATGTCCGGCAGAATTATGAAACATTGCAGGCTCAGCTGGGCCGGGTTGGAATAAAGATAAACATCAAAATCGTCGATCATTTTCAGATGCATCGATTGATCAGGCAGGATTTGAGCCCCATTGTTATTTACGAAGCCTGGCGGCCCAATACGGATGTTTTTCTCAGCCGGTTTTTCCATTCAGAATCGATTGTCCTGACGGGAAAAAACCCGGACACCAACTTTTCCCACTACGAGGAGATCGATAGATTGATCCTGCTTGCCCGCGAAGAGATGAACCCCATCAAGCAGGAAAAACTCTGGGAATATGCACAGATTAAACTGCTCGAAGATATGGTCGTCTACCCCCTGCATTACAGGAACAGGGTTTATATCCGCCATGGGTATCTGGATTATGGACATGCCCTGAATGCCTCGATGTCTCTCTATCCGCAGATCACCGAAAAGACGAGAGTTCTACGCTAACGTGAAGATTTACACAAAAATACTCCTGATCACCCTGCCGCTAGTTTTGTCAGCGTTGCTGGCGGGCGCCGGTGTGACCTATTATCTTTCCGGTCAGGCCCTGGGGAGTCTTGCTGAAACCTGGCTAGAAACCCGACTGTCCGAGGCTGTCCGTACTATCGCTGAGAACGAACAGTTCCTTCGCCGTTATGAAATTACCGATATCGCCTCCGGCGTGAATAAGGCGCAATACGATGCCGTCGAAGGGATGCAGAAAATACAGATCGGGGAGCAGGGCCATATCTTCGTCGTTGACAGTTCTGGCAAGGTCGTTGTTCACCCGGAAAAGAAGATGATCGGCAGCGATGTCAGCGGCGAAACCTGGTTTGCTGAAATCCTGAGAAAAAGCAAGGGTCGTCTGGACTATTCCTGGCGTGGGCCGCGGAGTCTGGCCGTATACGAGTATTTTTCTCCCTGGGGCTGGTACGTGGTTGTCAGTGACCCGCTTGATGAAGTCTATGGCGCCATTACCAGGACCCGGACTTCACTTCTTCTGCTGGCCCTCTGTGGGTCGCTGATCATGTCTATGATCGTTGTGTTTCTGACCAGGAGAATGATTGCTCCTCTACGGTTGCTGGTCAAGGGTGCCCACAGGGTCGGGCAGGGCGAGCTGCACACGAGAATACCGGTTCGCAGCGGAGATGAGCTTGGGCACCTGTCGCGGGTTTTTAATGCAATGGCCGAGAAACTACAGGAAAGCCATGGTGCCCTGAAACGTAGCGAACAGCATTTTCGCTCACTGATAGAGAACGAGTCGGGCATTATTACCGTTCTCGGCGGGGATCGGACTATCCGTTATATCAGCCCCTCTCTGGAGCGTGTCCTTGGTTATCGGGTGGACGACCTGATCGGGCGCGATTTTTCCGGGACTGTCCATCCTGAAGATAAGCCACTTTTCGATGAGTATTTCCGGGACGTCCTTGCTACGACCGGAGAAACCCCGACCGTCGAGTTCCGTCTGCAACATACCGGCGGCAATTGGCGGGTATTTGAAACGTTCACCCAGAACCTCCTGGAAGATGAGGTCGTTTCCGGTGTGGTTCTCAACTCCCGGGATATTACCGTCCGGAAAGATTTTGAGGAAGCACTGAAGAAATCCGAAAAACAACTCCATCTGCTCATGTCTCAGGTGCTGGAGGCTCAGGAGGGTGAGCGCAAAAGGATTTCTTCTGAACTGCACGATGTTGTGGGCCAGAATCTTCTATTTCTGAAGTTCAAAGTCGCGCACCTGGAAAAGCTTCTTGACCCGGAACAGAAGTCGTTGCAGGCGGACTGCGAAGAGATGTACGAGTATGTCGATGAGATTATCGAAAATGTTCGGCGGCTCTGCTGGGATTTGATGCCTTCAGACCTGGAGGACCTTGGGCTGATTGCCGCTATTTCAGGGCTTGTGGAGGATTGTGTCCGGCACTATTCTCTCAATATCGAGGTTGATTTTGAAGGGGTTAACGTTGTATTGAACCATGAGGCACAAGTTCTCGTCTATCGGTTGTTCCAGGAATCGTTGACCAATATCGCCAAGCACGCTGGAGCGAGGGCTGTGCAGATCAAGGGATTCCGGGAGAAGGACAATCTTTGCTTTGTTATACAGGATGACGGGGGAGGATTTGATCTGGAGAAAATGCTTTCCCGGCCCGGAAACAAAAAGGGTATGGGACTTTCAACGATGCGTGAAAGGGCCAGAATGCTTAATGCCACTCTCGAGATTCGTACTGGGGTAGGTGAGGGAACACGCATCTGTATTACCATCCCCATTACTAAAGGAGTGCCGTCATGACCGGTTATAAGGTTGTCCTTGCGGATGACCATATCATGCTGAGACATGGGATTCGGTCAATAATCGAAAATGTTCAAGGGTTCGAGGTTGTTGGCGAGGCGAACGATGGTGCTGAATTAATCACTCTGCTGCACAAAGTTACCCCTGATCTGGTTGTTCTGGATATATCGATGCCGAAAATTCGCGGGATTGAGGCCGCCGGAGAAATCAAGATCATTTTCCCGGAAATCAAGATTCTGATTTTGACCATGCATAAAAGCGGACAATATCTGCACCATGCGCTTGCGGCCGGCGTCGATGGTTATCTGCTCAAGGGGGACGCACCGAAAGAAATTTTCACTGCCATTGATACAATCCGCCAAGGAAGAAAATATATTTCACCGCTGCTGTCATCAGAATTGACCGATGAGATGGCCAAAGCCTACCAGACAGGACAGTTTAAGATTATGGCAAATCCTCTTACTTTGCGAGAAAGGGAGGTTTTAAAGCTCATCGCGGAAGAAAAGTCGAACAAAGAGATAGCCGAATTGCTCAATATCAGTCTTCGCACAGTTCATCACCACCGGGCGTCACTTATGCAGAAACTGAATATCCGGAAAACCGCGGGACTCGTCCGGTATGCTATTGAAAAAGGTTACGTTGATTAAGCCTGATTTGTTTTTACAGAGTTGTAGACTTTCACGACACTTTCACGCTTTACATGGTTTTAAGCGATATTGATTTGCAAAAGAAATTAAGAATTATCATTTAAGTTGCTGAAATATAGAAAACAATTCCAATGAGCTGGTTTTCTCACTCTGTCCTCGACTGTGATAACTTAAAAAAGACTGCGACACGTCAGATTTCAGAAGGATAAAAATGGGTACGGTAACTCACATTGATAGGATGAGATTCTCTGTTGGCGAATTGGTTTATCATCGGCTGTTTGACTATCGTGGGGTGATTGTTGATGTTGATCGTAACTTCCAGGGGAGCGATGAATGGTATGAATCCGTCGCAATGTCCCGTCCGCCGAAAAACAGCCCCTGGTATCATGTGCTGGTGCATGGTGAAATCCATACAACCTATGTGGCCGAACGGAATCTGGAACATGACGAGAGCGAAGAACCCATCATTCACCCATTGTTGGAACAATTCTTTTCCAGGTTCGAGGGCGGGAAATATATTCGCAGGGAATCGTTCAGCTAATTGGTCAAGCATTGATCGCGACAGCCGGAAACGCTGACATCGTTACTATACTGGGACGTTTCCCTTAGGTTGTGTCGCTAAAAAAAGCCCGACCACTGAAAACTGGTCGGGCCATAGTTCCGTTTCTGGTGAACATGGATCTGACCCACGCCTGGGTGGGGCTGTAACGCAAACACTCGCGAAATTAAACATTATCGATATCCAGCCCCCGATCCCTGGCCCTGCGCTCCCAGAGCTTGCGGGCCAGCGCCTGCATATCTTCTGTGTCATCTATCTCATCAATGATTTCCAGTCCGAGGAGGGTTTCCAGGACATCTTCCAGGCTCAGGATACCCGAGAAGCCGCCATATTCATCTGTGACCTGCATGATGTGCACACGTTCCTTCAGGAAACGATCAAAGGCGGCGGAGAGATTGGTTTGTTCAAGGACTTGCGGGATGGCCCGGGAATAGTCTGCCACCGGACGAGCCGTTTGTCCGCGAACTTTCGCCAGCAGCAAGTCACTGCGCAGGACAAAGCCGCAGATATCCTCGCTGTCCTGGCGATAGATGGGGATTCGTGAAAAGGTCTTCGCCTCGTAGCGGGCGAAATAGTCGTTCACGGACAAATCCTGGGGGACTGAAAAGACCACGGGACGCGGGGTCATGGCCGATTTTGCCGGAGTTTCTCGCAGCTTCAACAGGTTCTGCAAGATGAGCGACTCCTTGTTGGCCAATTCTCCTTCCCGGCCGCTGAGTTCGGCCATGGCAATCAGCTCCTGGCGGTTGATGCCGCGCAGTGTCGGACCGTCGGTCAGACTGCGGGTCAGTAACTCGGTCAGCTTGACAAAGGGGTAGAGGGCCCAGATCAGAAGCTTCAGACCGTAGGCGGTTATCGGTGCGAGCTGTCGCCAGTAATGCGCCCCCAGGGTCTTGGGGATGATCTCCGAAAAGACCAGAATCAGCAGGGTGAGGATTGCCGAGGCGATGCCGACATAAGTGCTGCCAAAAACTGCTGCGGCCTGGGCCCCGGCCCCCGCGGCACCGACGGTATGGGCTATGGTATTGAGGGTGAGAATGGCCGCCAGTGGCTTGTTGATGTCCTCCTTGAGTTTGCGCAACTGGGCTGCAGATGACTTGCTCTGCGACTCCAGCAGGGCGATGTGGGGAAGCGTGACGCTCAAAAGAACCGCTTCGGCGATCGAGCAGAGGAAGGAGAAGCCCAGGGCAATAATGATATAGATGGTCAGCAATAACACAATTCAGGCGCTTTCTATGAAAAGTCCGGTTGAAACCTTGCCAGATCCGAATGATTGATTTTTCAATTATAAAACAAATCGGAGCAACGGGATGGATTTCGCTTGCCATCTGAGAGGCAGACCGCACCCCGCTAGAGTTTTTTGTGAAAATGTTTTGCCAGATTTAAAAACCAGGCTGTTGGAGTCGATGAAGCGGTTTGTGGTATTTTTATCAGGTAACTTTGTGTTCGTGGAGCATTTTATCACAGTAAAGCGGAGACGACTTATGACTTGCCGCAACAGACTTGTTTGTCATCTGGTCCTGTTGGCCTCGCTGCTAGCCTTAACGGCCCCGGTTTGTGCCCAGCAAGCGCCCAGTGACCAGGCATTGATCGAGGCTCTCCGGCAGGGTGGCTACAACCTGTATATGCGACACGAAGCCACCGACTGGTCGCAGTATGACGATGTCAGGCAAAGGGATGATTGGCTGAGCTGCGACGGCAGCAGGATACGTCAACTCTCTGAGCAGGGTCGGCAGAATGCCCAAAGAACCGGGAAAGCCATGCGCAGTCTCAATATCCCGGTCAGCGAAGTTCTGGCCAGTCCCTACTGCCGCGCCATGGAGACCGCCCGGCAACTGGGCCTGGGGGATGTCCTGGCGAGCAATGATGTCATTAACCTGCGGGTTGCCGATTACTTCGGTGGGGACGATGTGATCATTGCCACTGCCCGGGCACTGCTGGCCCGCAAACCGGACGCAGGAAGCAACAGGATCATCGTCGCCCATGGCAATGTCGCTCAGGCGGCGACTCCGGTTTATCCAGAAGAGGGGGAAGTTGTGGTCTTCAAGCCGGACGGCAAGGGCAGCTTTGTCTTTGTCGGACGATTGACATCCGAACAGTGGGCTCAGTTCAGCCAGGTGGACTGAGGCGGTTCAGGGCGCTATTGGATGCGGTAACGGACGACGCGATCGTTGCCGGAATCGGAGATCCAGACCTGGGTGCCCCGCACCTCGACCCCTTCGGGGGTCGTGAAACTGTACTTACCCCGGGATGGCGTGCCATTGCCGAGTTTCAGCCTGAGGGTACCGTCAGCGCCGATAAATTTGACCGAGTGGGTATTCTTGTCGGCCGCGATCAAGGTGCCGTCTGCCATCAGATCGAGATAACGCACACCGCGAAAAGCGTATTTGTCGCTGCTCAGTTCTCCCTTGACGACCAACTCCGGTGAGAGCAACAGCACTCGGTCATTTCCTGCATCGGCCAGCCAGAGGTCGCCGTCGGCAGCCAACTCCAGGTCGTGCGGCGAGGACAGCCCGCCGAGTTCTCTGATCTTTACCCCACGCTCATAAGCCACAACATTGCCCGACCAGGCACCGGCCACATAAATCAAGCCATTCGGATGCGCCAGAACACCCTCCGGTCCGCGCACCGATTCGCTCAGTTCACCGATCAGGGCCGCTTGTTTGTCCTGCATACGGTAGATTGCTACCCGGTTATTGTGGGTGTCGGCGACATATGCCAGGCCCTGGTCATCAAAATCGATGTCATGGGTGCCGGACTGGTGATCTGCACCGAAATGTCCAAGCATGGCAAGCGAGTCGGGGTCGAGAATGGCAATCCGGTTGTTTTCGACATCGGATACCATCAGGTAGCGGCCGTCGGGGGAGAGTTTCAGGTCATGTGGATTACTCAACGGAACGGTACTTTCCTTTTCAAAAACGGCTTTCAGGGGTTGTGCCGATAGAGCCTGGTTGGGAATAAAAAGGAAGAGGAGTGTTGACAGCAGGAATCTCATGAAGCCTGCTTGTCCGATGACAGAGAGAAGGAGACCCCGTGGGGTTTTTGCAGAGATTGTGTCGCTTCTTAAGTAACTCATATCGACTATCCCTTAACAGAATCAGATACTCATTATATCACTACACGATGCTTCACAGGGAGAGTCAAAAGCTAGGTCAGATATGCAGATACCTTTCATGAAAGAATTTCAGATGTGGGATCGCTTCCGGCATTTCCACCATTTGAAAAGCCCGATCACTGCAAAGTGGTCGGGCTTTTTTGATGTCGGCAGAAATGAATGAACGGGCTGCCCGGTCATCCCGGACCGCCCGTTTGCTTCTACTCGCCAAGAATTGCTTTCAAGTCTTCTTCGGCCGTGGTGATCGGGCCGATGTTATAATTCTCGACCAGGAAGTTCAGCACGTTGGGCGTGACGAAAGCCGGCAGGCTGGGGCCGATCTTGATGTTCTTGATCCCGAGATGGAGCAGGGTCAGCAGGATCGCCACCGCCTTCTGCTCGTACCAGGAAAGAACCAGCGACAGTGGCAGGTCGTTGACGCCGCACTCGAATGCATCGGCGAGGGCCACGGCCACCTGAATGGCGCTGTAAGCGTCGTTGCACTGACCGACGTCCAGCAGGCGCGGAATGCCGCCAATATCACCGAGGTCCAGCTTGTTGAAACGGAACTTGCCGCATGCCAGGGTCAGGATAACCGTGTCCTTGGGCGCCTTCTCGGCGAACTCGGTGTAGTAGTTACGTCCGCTTTTGGCCCCGTCGCAGCCCCCGACCAGGAAGAAGTGCTTGATCGCACCGCCCTTGACCCCTTCGATAACCTTATCTGCTACGCCGAGAATCGCGTTATGGCCGAAACCGGTGAGGATCTCCTGTCCCGGAGCGTCTTCAAAACCGTCGCATTCCTTGGCTTTCTTGATCACTTCCGAGAAGTCCCAGCCATCGACGTGCTTGACGCCCGGCCACTGCACCAGCCCCCAGGTGAAAAGGCGGTCCTTGTAGCTGTCGGCCGGCTTCTGAATGCAGTTGGTATTGAATATGATCGCACCTGGGAACTCTTTGAATTCCTTGTGCTGGTCCTGCCAGGCACCACCGAAGTTACCTGCCAGGTGGCTGTATTTCTTCAGGCCGGGATAGCCGTGGGCAGGGAGCATCTCGCCGTGGGTGTAGATGTTGACGCCGGTTCCTTCGGTCTGCTTGAGAATCTCTTCAAGGAACTTGAGGTCGTGACCGGAGACCAGGATTGCCTTGCCGTCCCTGGTGCCGAGCTGGACCGGAGTCGGCTCTGGATGTCCGTAGGCCTCGACATGGGCCTGGTTGAGCAGTTCCATGGTGAGATAGTTGATCCGCCCGGTTTCAAGTGCGAGGCCGACATTTGCATTGAGGTCGAGGCTGTCGTCAAGCTGGGCGGCCAGGGCCTTGTGGGTAAAGGCATAGATCTCGTCCGACTCCTTCCCGAGAATGCGTGCATGGTCCGCATA
>PKUD01000009.1 GCA_002869695.1 Desulfuromonas sp.
TTCGCACAGCCGGGGGTCATGTAGACCGGAGCCGGTTTTTCTGGTTGCTGTCTTGACATAAGAATCATCTCTTGGCGGGTGTTCGGTGGCAACCCACTGCGACCAGCCCTGCGGTTGAGTTAAGTGTCACACGTTGAGTGGCTGCATGCGGTTATCTAGCAAGCGGGCGGCTCACTCAGTCAGGATTCCTGAGGCACAGGCCGCCTCCAGGTAACTCTCCACCACCGGCCAGAGTGCCGGAGCGCCATCTCTGATCGGCAGCATGCGTTGAACGACCCGCGCCTTCTCGATTCCGTGAATCCGCCAGGTCCCGCCCCGCGTGTTAAAATTCTGCAGCAGAACCTGGAACCGATCGAGGGCGTTGGCAAAGCGGGCCTCGGCCGATTCACCGGCCTCGAACTCGTCCCACAGAGCGCGAAACTCGACAGCCAGATCCTCCGGCAACAGGCCGAACACCTGCTCGGCGGCGCGCCGTTCACGTTCCAGTTTGTCCCGGTTACCTTCAAGGTCAAAACAGAAGGTATCCCCGGCCTCAATTTCGATGACATCATGCAGCAGCAGCAGTTTCAAAACCTGCTGCTGGTCGACCTGTTGCGGCGCATATTCGGCCAGGACCAGAGCCATGCTGGCAATATGCCAGGAGTGCTCGGCGCTGTTTTCGCGGCGCGACTCGTCCATCACCAGGTTCTGGCGAAGGACCTGCTTGAGGTGATCAAGCCGTTCAATGAAAGCGATCTGCTGCTTTAACCTGTGTCCGTCGAAAGACATCTGCGGCAAGCTCCTGTCCGGCGAACCGGAATGATGAGAGTTCAAGGGGAAACCTGTCCGCCGGAACGGAGCAACAACAGGTAGCGCAGCGCATACCAGAGGAGCATAACCAGGGCGATCAACGGTAAAACCGGAATAAACAAACCACTGGCCTGGGCCAGCAGGACAGCGGCAAACAGGGCCACCAGAGAGATCGGCAGGTAGCGTCCGGCCTGACCCTGCCGGGCCAGGGTTTCTCCTCTTGTCCCGACCAGGTTGTCATTGACCCCGTGCCGACTGGCCACCACCGCAAAAAAAACCACCATAATCCAGTCGGAGAGCCCGAACATCGGGATCAGCCCGGCAGAACCGGGAAAGGCCAGTTTGACCAGCACCATGTCAATGAGTGGCGGCGGACCATCGGGGGCCAGATAGTACTGCTTGATCTTTTCTGCAAAACCGGCCGTCGGGCCAGCATACCAGCTGTAAAAATCGGCCAGGGTCATCACCACGCAGACCGGCACAATCTCCCACAGCCGATTGACGAAACGAGCAAGCGCGGTACCGACCAATGTCCCGACCAGCAGCAGCAAGGCCGATTTGAACACCGTCAACAACGGCATCCAGATACCAGACGGAGTGAACTGGTTGGCCGCCCAGACACTGAGAACCAGAGCCCCTGCCCAGAACAGGTAAAAACTCCTGCTCCGCTGTTCCGGTTGCAGCAGAAGTGCGGGCAACAGCAGTTGCACGGCGGCAAACAGTTGCACGGCAATAAAAGTCGCCGACAACCAGGGAGTCACCACTGCGAGCACAAGCCCGGTCGCCCAGAGCCCAAGCACCACGCCGCTCCATAGCACGTGGCTGGCGATCAACATGAAGATCAGGCGTCGATTTGCTTTGCTGAAGGTTGTGAAGGACTGCTGCATGAAGACCATTATGCCTTGCCTGGGTTCAAGCGTCCAGCGTCAGCTGCAGGGAGGTCACAGGACAGATGAATCACCATGAGTGTGCCAGGCCCAGACCCGCGACTAGAGTTTCTCCACCGCCGCGGCAACCAGGATCTGTTCAACCCGGTTGGCGTATCCCGCTGTCATCGCCGCAGCAGGAATGAAAAAAAACGCATTCTGATCGTGGTAAAGCAGAAATCCCGGCTCCAGCCTGCGGTAGCCGACAAAATTATCCCAGGGTTGGGAATAGCCGGAGTTGCCGCTGCGCACCGAAATCTCTGCGGTGGAAACAGAAACCGTCAACTCCTGGCCGAAATACGGATGCTGGCAGGCTGCGCGCAGTGATTTAAAAATCAGCAGATGTTTCGACAACACGCCGAAAAAGCCGGTTGCCAGCAGCAACACGGCAATCGGCGGCGAAGCATAGAGTCCGCCAAACCCCATGGCCCCGATGACGATGCAGACCACACCCCACAGGTAACGCATCTTCAACGAACGATCGCAGCTATAGTGAGCTTCGAAAAATTCCCGCCAGAGATCTTTGCTCAGCCGGTAATTGAGAAGAATCGTTTCAGGCATGACGACTATTTCGATTTGTTGAGTTTTCCCGCCAGCGCGGCAAAAGGAGAATGGGACAGGGTCGAACTCTCGCCGCGGTCTGCAGCGGCATCAGTGTCACGTTGTTCCTGGACCATACGGGTATGCTCATGATCATGGCAATAGATGCAGAGCAGTTCCCAATTGCTTCCATCGGGAGGATTGTTGTCGTGGTTGTGGTCCCGGTGATGCACCGTCAGTTCACGTAAAGCCTTCCCCTCGAACTCACGGGTGCAGCGGCCGCACACCGGCGGGTAAAGTTTCAGCGCCTGCTCCCGGTAACCGGCCTCTCGCTGCTGCTGCTCACGGCGCATTTCAGCAACCAGCCGGTTCCTTTTTTCCGCCGCCTGCTGCGTGGAATCACTCATAAGTTCTCTCCGGGCTGCAATGTTCCGTTCATCGTGGCCTGATTCGGCTGGACTCTATCCGTTCGGGTTGGCCAGGTGCCAGCGCTGACGGTATGAATCGCCGGAATCCGGCTCGATCAATCCCTGAGCCTGCAGTTCGCTGACAACCCAGGCACCCAGAACCTGACCGACCGGTTCGGTCTCGGCGACGAGGGTTCTTTTGTTACCGCTCATGTTATCTGTCTTGTCTTCGCTGCTGTTAACCATAAGCCATCATGACCGATGACCGCCTGCTGCGATCGAAGCCGAGAACCTTCCCTGCTCGAAACAGTAGATGAATAGCCTCGGGTTTTCAAGGGATTATTCCCCTGCGGATGCCCTCCGGATCGAGGCAGAAGCTTTTGACAGGACTGCAATGGATGTCTATTTACGCGGCCGGACCCGGAAACCGGACTTTTCCAGCGCCGCGGCCAGATCACCGGTCGGCCGGGACTGTTTTTCGGCCGTTTGTGCAGCCTGTTTCAGTTGCGCTTTATACTCAGGCGACTTTGCCGAGGAGGATTGAGCTTCCTTCTCCACCGCCCCGCTGCGCATGGTCAGCCCGATCCGTTTGCGCTGCAGATCCACTGAGAGCACCCTGACCTGCACCGACTGCCCGACCTTGACCACCTGGTTTGGATCTTTGACAAATCGGTCCGCCAGCTGGCTGATATGAACCAAACCGTCCTGATGGACACCGATATCGACAAAGGCACCAAAGGCGGCAACATTGGTGACGATCCCGCTGAGGGTCATCCCGACCTGCAGATCCCCGACCTCGGTAACATCTTCACGAAAACTGGTCACGTTGAAGCTCGCGCGCGGATCACGCCCCGGCTTTTTCAGCTCGGCGATGATATCACGCAGCGTCGGCAAACCGATGTCGTTCGCAATGTACTGCTCCAGGCTGATACGTGCGATCAGCCCGGGGTCAGCCAGCAGGGTCGTCAGCTCTACATTGAGATCATGCGCCATCCGTCTGACCAGAGGGTAGCGCTCAGGATGGACAGCGGTATTGTCGAGCGGCTGTTCGCCCCCCCTGATCCGCAGAAAGCCGGCAGCCTGCTGATAGGCCTTCTGGCCGAAACGCGGCACCTCCAGCAGTTGGTCGCGGCGGACGAAAGCTCCTGCGCTGTCACGGTACTTGACGATCGATTTGGCCAGCGAACCACCGATCCCAGAAACAAAGCTGAGCAGCGCCCAGCTGGCGGTGTTCAGATCAACCCCGACGAAATTGACACAGGACTCCACCACCTCGTCGAGCGCTTTTTTCAACGCAGCCTGACTCACGTCGTGCTGATACTGGCCAACGCCGATGCTCTTCGGTTCAACTTTGACAAGTTCAGCCAGCGGGTCCTGCAGACGCCGGGCGATGGAAATCGCCCCGCGTACGGTCAGATCCAGATCGGGAAACTCCTCGCGGGCGATCTCGGACGCTGAATAGATGCTGGCCCCGGCCTCGCTCACCATCACCACTTGTGCTTTCAAACCCGCCTGCTTCAGGCAGGCTCTGACAAACTGGTCCATCTCCCGGCCGGCGGTGCCATTGCCGATCGCCACCATCTCGATATCGTGGCTCTCCACCAGTCGGAGCAGTTCGCGATCGGCCGTTTCAACCTGACGTCCGCCTCCGGCATGAGGATAGATGGTCACATGCTCCAGAAAGCGACCGGTGGCATCAACCACCGCCAGCTTGGAACCGGTACGCAGCCCGGGATCGACACCAAGAACCCGGCGGCTTCCGGCCGGTGCAGCAAGCAGCAGGTTGCGCAGGTTCTCGGCAAAAACCCGGATCGCTTCTTCATCCGCCGCCAGTTTGGCCCGCAGACGCAGTTCCACTTCGATCGATGGGGCCAGCAGGCGGTTGTACGCATCGACGACAAACCGCCGCAACAGGTCGTCAAAGCGACTTTCCGCTGGGATAAACAGGGCCTGGAGTCGGCGGAGGAGCTCCTCCTCCGGTGCTTCAATCCGCAGGCGCAGCACCTCCTCCTTTTCACCGCGACGCATCGCCAGCATCCGGTGCGAGGGTATCTGCCGCAGAGCTTCGCTGAAATCGTAGTACATCTCGAACTTGCTGACCGATCCCTCTTTGCCCCTGGCCGGCCGGGAACAGATCAGACCCTGCTGCCAGGTCAGCTCACGGACCAGCGCCCTCGCTTCGGCGGCCTCGGCAAAGCGTTCTGCGAGGATATGGCCGGCTCCGGACAACGCCTCGTCAGCAGTTGCTACCTCTAGCTCGGAGTTGATAAAGGCTTGCGCCAGCTGCAGGGAGGGTTCGCCTCGACCGGTTGCGCTCAGCAACTGCTCCGCAAGCGGTTCCAGGCCCCGTTCCCGGGCAATAGAAGCCTTGGTACGCCGTTTCGGCTTGTAGGGCAGATAAAGATCCTCCAACTCGGTCTTCTGGCGGGTCGCCTCGATTTTCAAGCGCAGCTCTGGCGTCAGCCTGCCCTGCTCCTCGATCGAATTGATGATCGTCTGCCGGCGCTCGTTCAGCTCAGCATAGTAGACCAGACGTTCTTCGAGCAGACGTATCTGCACTTCATCTAGCTCGCCGGTCGCCTCTTTACGGTAGCGAGCAATAAAAGGGACCGTCGCCCCTTCCTCGAGCAGTATGACGGTCTGTTCGACCTGCCTCTTGTGCAGCCCGGTCTCCTCGACCAGGATTGCTATGGTTGCTGCTGTTATCGTCTCTGACATCGTTATTGAATCCTCATCAGGTTATTGAACGATTGATGAACAGGCAGGCGATATTAGCACAGGATCTGCAGAATTTAACCAATAACGGAAATCGCCCCGAGGGACGTTCATGATCATTGACCGTAGTCATACCGTGATGGAATTCCCGGTAGGGCCCCAGCCCGCTTGATCAGCAAGTTATTATCGCTTTTTGACCCAGGTCAGGGAATCGTACGCTCGATAGATGTATTCTGAAGCGAACTTAAACCCCGCTTTCGTTAAGAGGAGAAACGCTTATGGCAGGATGTAATTGTGGAGGAGGGCACGGGTCCGGTGGCGGCCCCTATGCAGAGGGCCAGGCGCTGGTTGAGTTTGTGGCACAGGCTCATGGCGGATCACTGCGCACACGGCCTATCCCCGGTGGTGGCCATCAGACCTTTTGCCAGGGATGCTCTGCTCCATTCGTGCTGGAAACATTTGTCGCCAGTTGCCCGCTCTGCGGCGGAATCCACGCCATATCGCCGCCACGGGCAGCGGATGCCGCCAACATCCAGTACGCTGGGAACGGCTTCCGTCTCGCTGACTGAAAAATGGCGGCCGCCCCTGCACTTGACAGTTGCGCACAACACCTGTTAGTGTTCCACTTACCTAAACACGTTGTTCCAGGAAAAAAACGAAGCCCAAAAAAGTTATCGTAAGCCCCGGAATGTTTCCGGGGCTTTTTATATTTGGAACACCAGAGAGAAGAAATGAATGAAGTTTCAAGAGTTTAATCTGCACCCCAAAGTCGCCGCTGGAGTTGATGCGGAGGGGTATACCACCCCAACGCCGATCCAGGCACAGGGGATTCCCTCGGTCATGGCCGGCCAGGATGTCATGGGTCTGGCCCAGACCGGTACCGGCAAGACCGCAGCCTTCGCGCTGCCGATTCTGCACCGACTGATGCAGGGAAAGCGCGGCCAGGTCAGAGCCCTGATCGTCGCTCCGACCCGGGAATTGGCGGAACAGATTCATGTCGCCATAAGCCACCTGGGGAAACAGACCGGACTGCGTAGCGTCACCATCTACGGCGGGGTCAATATCAACCCGCAGAAAAACAAGCTGAAAAGTGGAGTCGAAATCGTCGTTGCCTGTCCCGGCAGGCTGCTCGACCACATCAACCAGGGCACCATCGATCTCTCGAAAGTAGAAGTCCTGGTGCTGGACGAAGCCGATCAGATGTTCGACATGGGTTTCTTCCCCGACATCCGGCGAATCCTCGGCCACCTGCCGAAACAGCGCCAGAACCTGTTGTTTTCAGCGACCATGCCACCCCAAATCCGCAAACTTGCCGCCGAGGTCCTCAACCAGCCGGACACCATTCAGGTTGACACCGTCGCCCCGGCCACCACGGTCAAACATGCACTCTACCCTGTTGCCCAGCATCTCAAGACCGCCCTGCTGCTCCAACTGCTGCGCCACACCAGCACCGAGTCGGTGCTAGTTTTCACCCGCACCAAGCATCGCGCCAAGCGTCTCGGGCTGCAGCTGGAAAAAGCCGGCTACAAATCCGCCTCGCTGCAGGGGAATCTTTCTCAGAACCGGCGCCAGGAGGCTCTTGACGGCTTTCGTGACGGCCGCTTTCAGATTCTGGTCGCCACCGATATCGCCGCCCGCGGCATCGACGTGTCGCAGATTTCCCATGTGGTCAACTACGACATCCCCAACACCCCGGAGACCTATATTCACCGGATCGGCCGGACAGGCCGCGCCGCCCGCACCGGCGACGCCTTTACCCTAGTGAGTGACGACGAAAAGGGGCTGGTCAAGGCAATCGAAAAACTGTTCGGCAGCACCATCGAACGACGCACCATAGACGGCTTCAATTACCATGAGGCGGCTCCCCCGAAACAGCCGCAGAAACCACGAACCAGCAAACCGAAAAAAGTGACCCAGGCCAAACCCGCTCCTCCCGTAGCGAGCAGCAAACCCCGCCGCCCCAGACGCTCGCGGCGCCCGGCAGCAGGCAAAACTTCCGGCGGCGGTGTTGTCACCAGCGCTGGTCGCAGCTAACTCAGAACCGAGGAGAGGCGGTCCAAAGACAGCCTCTCCTCAAGCATCATCCCTTAACTCTCTTCATATTCCGACCTGTAAAGGTTTTCATGCCCACTGAATCAACCGACCAGAACTGCGAACAGGGCGTCGAAGTTCCTTACAAGCAGATCGACCCGGACACCCTGCGCAGAATGATTCAGGAGTTCGTCACCCGGGACGGCGCCGATTGGGCAGAAACCGGCTGTAGTCTGGAGGAGAAGGTTGACCAGGTCCTCAGACAGCTGCAGAACAGACAAATCAAAGTCGTTTTTGACCTAACTTCGCAAACGGCAAACCTCATTCCCTGTCGTTGAAGATATCATCGTAGACCAGCGAAATGCTTTTCTCACCACTGCCGCAGAACTGAAATCCCTCCACTCCGTGTAGCATGACGAGCCATACCAATATCCTGATCGCCAGGGAAGCCCCCCATATACACGACTTGATTGGTCAGCTATTCGGCGTTATCATGAGATAATTGAGTTCAACCATTCGTCAATAGCCGGGCTGTCGCAATCGACAGGAGCAGAGGAGATCCGATATGATTGGGAAAATTGATGCCGCACTGGCGATCATTGTCGCCGTTTTAATGACGCTACCAGCCACCGTTCGTGCTGCGGAAGACATCACGGTCTCCGCAATTCAGGTCTCAGAACAGATCTATATGCTGACCGGACAGGGCGGCAACATTGGCCTTTTTGTCGGTGAAGACGGCAGTTTTCTGATAGACGACCAGTTTGCCCCACTGACCGACAAAATCGTTGCAGCGATCAGGTCGGTGGGGGGCGACACGCCGAAATTTCTGATCAACACCCACTATCATGGTGACCACACCGGCGGCAATGAGAATCTCGGCAGAGAGGGAACCCTGATCTTTTCCCACGATAATGTCCGGGAACGTTTAAGTGCCGGCTCCTTTATCTCGGCATTCAAGATGAAGGGGGATCCGTTGGCCAAGGAAGGTCTGCCGGTGGTCACCTTTTCCGAAGATATCAGTTTCCACCTCAACGGTGACACCGTCCACGCCGTCCATGTCCCCCACGCGCACACTGACGGCGACAGCTTTATCCATTTCAAAATGGCCAACGTAATCCACGCCGGGGATATCTTTTTCAACGGGTTTTACCCTTTTATAGACGTCCAGCATGGCGGCTCACTGAGGGGAATGATCACTGCAGTCGATCGGATTCTAGCGTTGGCTGACGACCAGACCAAGATTATTGCCGGCCACGGTACGCTTGGAAACAAGACTCAGCTGGCTGAGTACCGAAGGATGCTCGGGGTCGCTCATGAACGACTGAGAACGCTGAAAGAGAGCGGGAAAACCGCCGAGGAAGCGATCGCAGCCAGCCCCCTGGCAGATCTGGAGGCAACCTGGGGAGACGGCCTGTTCAAAGGTGAGCGCTGGATCGAGATTATTTATCCAGGTGTTTATTGATTTTTCCGGCAAAAGGCCCATCCTCGTTCCAGCGGGATGGGCCTTTTGAGACCAACCTGGTCAACGCGTGCTAGTGGCCGCCACCACCGTTCCCTCCGGAGCCATTACCGCCTTCTCCTTCACCGATTCCAGCACAACCATCACAGACACCGTCACCGCTGTCCTCTGGCGCTTTTTTATCTTCACCCGGCATCGCAGTGGTTGCAACGTTCATCACGCTGCGTGGTTCTGATTCAGTCACGACATTATTCCCCCCCTGGTTCCCACTCTGGGCATTGGCCCCGTGAGCATAATCATCCACCACGTCAGGAGCAGATCCATACCCCTGCCCCGTTTGCTGCCGATCGATTTCCAGTTTGAGACTCTTGCTAAATCTCCTCCACCTTTTATCCTTAAAGAAGCCTGTAAGCCGAATTTCTGAATGGAGAACTGCATGCTTGACCGCCAACAGATCACCAGCAACTGGTTACCGCGCTACACCGGGATGCCGCTCGACAGGTTCGGCGACTACATCCTGCTGACCAACTTCCGGCACTACGTCAACAGGTTCGCTGAGATGTTCAACTGCGAAATCCATGGCGAAAACAAGCCGATGCAGTCAGCCACAAACAGCAGCGGAGTGACAATCATCAACTTCGGCATCGGCTCGGCCAATGCGGCCACCATCATGGACCTGCTCAGCGCCATCCATCCAAAAGGCGTGCTGTTCCTCGGCAAATGCGGCGGCCTGAAAAGATCGACCGAAATCGGTCACTTTATCCTGCCCATCGCCGCCATTCGGGGTGAAGGGGCCAGCAACGATTATTTTCCCGCCGAAGTCCCGGCGCTACCCTCGTTCAAGCTGCACAAGTTCGTCTCAGAAAAGATCATCGAACATGGGCACGATTACCGCACCGGGGTGGTTTATTCGACCAATCGACGCATCTGGGAGCATGATCCGGTATTCATGGAGAAACTGAAAAAGACCACCAGTATCGGCATCGATATGGAGACCGCGACCATTTTCATCGTCGGCCACTACAACGTTATCGCCCGCGGGGCACTGCTGCTGGTTTCGGATGTCCCGCTCACCCCCGAGGGGGTCAAGACCGAGGAGTCTGATCAGCATGTGACCCGGCAATGGGCTGACAGTCACCTGCAGATCGGCATCGATGCGATGACTGAGCTCGGTGAGAAGGGAGAGAAAATCAAGCATTTTCTCTATTGACCTTTTACAAGGGTGATTGCTGAAGTAGGCTGATCGTTTCGCGCAGGGGGATTGATTTCTGCCCAAGGACCTGATCCTTCTGTTCTCAGACAGGATCGAGGCCAAGGGTTTTCGGTATTTTCTGTTCGGACGCAGGTTCAGTATTTCAACTTGGATATTCCCAGAACAGCGCAGATGGCACCCCCGATGAACATGATATAGGCTTTGGCCGGAGCCTCGCCACCGAGAGCACGGCCGATCTGTGAGCCGGCAGAATTGTAGATCTCGTAGCCCCAGAATATGAGCCCAGCACCGACAATCAACAGGACGATGGCGATGATTTTGTTATTTGTCATTATTCCTCCCAGATAAAGAACGGAATGACAATATCATGATACAGGAGATAAAAATTAACAGCCCGACGGGCAAAGCTGCTCCGCCAGTCGGCAAGACCCTATTTCTTGACGCTGATCCAATTCCGCCAGCGCGCCTTCCTGAGCACGCTCTTCAGTTCAACGATGCGCCGTTCCACGTCCTGTTCACCCCGCCTGATCGCCAGTGCCGAGGTTGAGAAATCGGCCCAGTGAGTCACCCCGTTCTCCGGCGAGAGGACAAAATCTGCAGCCTTGAGCTGTTCCCTGTTGAGGGCGTTGCGTGCCAGGTAATCGGCGCGGGCGATGATGTCGAGGGCGTTGCGTGGCTCGCTGAATCTGCGCAGATCGTCTCCCACGTCAACCGCGATGACAAAATCGGCGCCGAGCTGACGGGCGGCGCTGATCGGGATCGTTTCTGTCCAGCCACCATCCACCAGTAAACGGCCGTCAAGTTCGACCGGCCTGAGCACCCCCGGCATGGCGCAGGACGCGGCGACCACCTCGCGCAGCCGCCCTTGACTGAGCACCACACGCTCTCCGTTCTTCAGGTCGAGGGCAACGGTAGCGAAGGGGATGCGGGTTTCGGCAACAGTCAAATCTTCAAGCAGGTAGGCGTAACTGCTCGCCGCGGGCTTATCGTTGACCAACGCGGTCTTGGTGACCATCAGGGCATTAAAGACACCGCGCCTGGCCATTCGGCCCACTTCGGCCAGGATTCCCTCATCATGGGAATCGAGTTCCTTAAAGAAGTTGAAGCCCGATTCGGCGAATTCATCACTTTCGACATAGGCGGCAAAGCGCGACTTGATGGCGGCGACATCCGGCATGGTGGCATACATGGCGCCGATCAGGGCGCCCATGCTGGTCCCGGTGACGATATCGATCGGCACACCGTACCTGGTGAGTCCGTCGAGCACCCCGACATGGGAAAAGGCCCGCGCCGCACCACCGCCCAGCGCCAGGCCGACTTTAAACCTTTTTGACATCAGACGTCCTGTAAATCCGGTTGATTATAACTCTGGTAAAGAGTAAGAACATGTTACTGCATCTTGCGGTGGAGAAATAGATGGTACTGCAAACCAACCAAGTCCCTGATCTTCAGACCTCGTTCTTATGAAAAACATCAAAAAAGACGACGCTGTTGTCATTGATCTGGTCACATTTTTCACACCGATCCTCAAGCTTCTTGCTGGCCTTGCGGCAGATCGCACACCACTCGTAGATCAGCCGGTAATCACGCCGACCGACGTACTTCTTGAACCGGCTGTGGTGCGTTCCGCGCATCCGCCCGTCCGCTTCCCCCGGATTCTGTAACAGGCGATCGATCACCTGGCTGATTCTTTTGAACCCGCCGGGATCCTGTTTCCTGATCCGTTCAAGCTTTCCTTCAAAGCAGGCCGTCGGGTGATACGTGTAGTTGGTCATCGGTGACAAAGCTCTCGGTTTGGGTGAACAGGATTGTGCTCAGGATAGCATGTTTTCAGCTCTCGAGGAATATCCTCAAACATCCCCGAGTCATCCTCCCCGAGGACTCTTGAC
This sequence comes from Desulfuromonas sp., assembly GCA_002869695.1. Lineage (GTDB taxonomy): Bacteria > Desulfobacterota > Desulfuromonadia > Desulfuromonadales > Geopsychrobacteraceae > BM509. The sequence continues at coordinate 11,970 of PKUD01000009.1, forward strand.
AGCCGCCATCCGGAGGAATAGACTTCGGCAGTTCTTCGAATACATCCCTGCAAGGAGAGAATCCATGAACAACTGCCCCTGCGGCTCCGGGAACGAATACGCCGCCTGCTGCGAACCGATTATCACCGGCAAGACTACTGCCGAAACCGCAGAACAACTGATGCGGGCGCGCTACTCGGCCCACGAAAAGGTCGAGATCGATTTTATTTTTGAAAGCACTCATCCAGACTATCGCGAGGGCTACGACCATAAAGGAACCAGGGACTGGGCCGAAAAAGCAGAATGGCTCGGACTTGAGATTCTCGGAACCACCGCCGGGGGACCCGGTGACGAGGAGGGTGAGGTCGAGTTCATCGCCCGCTTTCGCAGCAAGGAAGGGGTTCGCAACCACCATGAGCGCGGCCAATTCAAGCGGAAAAGGAAGCAGTGGCTGTTTACCGAGGGGAAAATGGTCAAGTCCCAACCGGTCAGTGTTACCAAGATCGGCCGCAACGATCCCTGCAGCTGCGGCAGCGGCAAGAAATATAAAAAGTGCTGCGGCTAATAATAGCCGGGTACGCAGGCATCTACCTGGGTATCACATCCCTGTCTTTAGAACTTTTATCGCGGCGAAAGATATCGGGCAGTTCGATTCCGAAATATCTGAGGCACAGCAACAAGGTGGTAACGGCGGCCGCCTCATCCAGGTTACCGATGAAAGGCAGATTGTCGGGGATCATCTCGAAGATACCGGCACCCGGGTTCAACAGATAGAGCAGGCAGAACAGGCCGAGCAGGAAGATTCCAAGCTTTTTCATGGACACCTCTTTCGGTGTGGGTATTCACTAATTATAGCGCAAAGGGAAAGTGATCGAGGATCAGCAGGGCGCCAAATCACCAACAGAGAGGACATTTTCCGGTCACGGCAAAATAAATCTCCAGATCCCGGGAAGAATGCGAAATATCCATTGCCCCTTCCCGTCATCAATGCTACAACCTCCACGCACTCTCAACCACAGGGACACGCCCTGTGGTTTTTCTTTATTTTAGAGGACGTTATCCAACCATGATCAGCGCACACAACGTGGCCCTTGCCTACGGCAAACGGGTCATTTTCAAAGATGTCAATATCAAGTTCATCCCCGGCAACTGTTACGGCCTGATCGGCGCCAACGGCGCAGGCAAATCGACCTTTCTGAAAATCCTCGCCGGCGAACTCGAAGGGGACAAGGGAAGCATCTCGGTGGGGGCCGGCGAGCGGATCGCCATGCTGCGCCAGGATCACTTCGCCTTCGACAACGAAACCGTGGTCGATACGGTGATGATGGGTCACGAGCGGCTGTTCAAAGTCAGTGCCGAGCGTGCGGCGATTTATGCTAAAGAGGAATTCACCGATGAGGACGGTGTCCGCTCCGGCGAACTCGAAGCGGAGTTTGCCGAACTGAACGGTTACGAAGCAGAATCGGAAGCTGCGGTCCTGCTCAACGGTCTTGGCATCGGTGAAGAGCACCTCAACACCCAGATGAAAGAGTTGGAGGGGGGCGAGAAGGTCCGGGTCCTGCTGGCCCAGGCGCTGTTCGGCAATCCCGACGTACTGCTGCTCGACGAGCCGACCAACCACCTTGACCTTAAATCGATTAAATGGCTAGAAGACTTCCTCGCCCGATTTCAGAATACCGTCATTGTCGTCTCTCACGACCGGCACTTTCTCAACCAGGTCTGCACCCATGTGGCGGATATCGATTTCGGTAAGATCAGCATCTATGTCGGCAACTACGATTTCTGGTACGAGGCCAGCCAGTTGGCGCTGAAACAGAAACAGGACGAGAACCGCAAGACCGCGGACAAGGCCAACGAACTGAAAGAATTTATCCAGCGCTTCTCCTCTAACGCCTCCAAAGCCAAACAGGCCACCTCGCGGAAGAGACTGCTGGAAAAACTGACCATCGAAGAGATGCCGGTCTCCTCCCGCAGATACCCGTTTGTGGTCTTCAAACCTGAGCGCACCTGCGGCGACATCATCCTCGAGATCAAGGACTTGTGTAAAACCATTGACGGCGTCAAAGTCCTGGACAACTTCAATCTGACCGTCAGCAAAGGCGACAAGATCGCCTTTATCGGCGGCGACAGCCTGACCAAGACCACCCTGTTCCAGATTCTCGAGGAAAAGTTACAGCCTGACAGCGGAAGTTTCCGCTGGGGGGTGACCATCACCCCGGCGTTCTTCCCTATCGACAACGGCCACTACTTTGAAAAACAGCTGAGCCTGATCGACTGGCTGCTGCAGTTCGCCCCTACTGAGGGGGAGAGCTTCGCCCGCGGCTTTCTGGGCCGGATGCTGTTCTCCGGTGACGAGGCGAAAAAGCACTCAACAGTCCTTTCCGGCGGCGAAAAGGTGCGCTGCATGCTGGCAAAGATGATGCTGACCGAAGCTAACGCACTGGTCTTTGACGAGCCGACAAACCACCTCGATATGGAATCGATCACCGCGCTGAACAATGGGTTGACCGCCTATTCGGAGGTGATCCTGTTCACCAGCCATGACCAGAAATTTCTTTCCACCGTTGCCAACCGGATTATCGAGTTCACGCCGGGCGGTTTCATCGATCGGTCATTGACCTTTGACGAATATCTGGAAAGCCGCGAGGTCGCTAAAATAAGAACCGAGCACTTCGCCGGAGAAGCCGACCTCAGGCTGTAACCTGCCGCCTACCCAGATAACTCCATTTTTTGAAAATCCATACTTGACAATTTCACTAGGTGAGCTATTAAGTATAAGTAACTGTCAAATAAAGAAAAGTTGTTTCTGCGGTGACAGAATTTGACCCCCGCAGACATTCAAGCGCAACATAAACGATCGGCTGCAGTCTCCTTGACCGATCTTCAGCCTGTGAACCCGAAGCAGCCTCTTCTGACAAAAACCAACATCCCGACTTCTCAGGGGTTTTCCATAAGCGCGGAAAAACAGAGACACAAGGGAGATTAAGTATGGACGTTGTTGCTACGGTCATTGTTGCATTTTTTCTGTTCCTGGCGGGAATTCCGCTGATCGGCGTCTGCGCCGGACTGCTGCTGCGTGTTCTGCTCCCCTACCTGTTCGGCGGCGGGATCGTCTACCTCACAATGAAGTACGGCCTGGGGCCTACCGGGGCCTGGTGGGAGCTGGCCGTTCCGTTTTTCGCCTGGGCTGCACTGGTTCTGGGAACACGGATACTGGACAGCCGCCGCCACGCCTGGCACGAAGGCCACTGGCGAGCGGTGATCCTTGTCGTGAGCTTCGGCCTCTGGCGCAGAGCACGGCTTCCTGCGGAGTCCTTCAAAACCTATGAGTTCAGCTCTGCAGCCGGCGACTGACCTCTCCCTCCTCCGCATCAGCCGAAAAATGCATCAGGTGCCAGGCTGGCAACCCGTCACCTGATCGCTTTGCGATAAACGGTGGACAAAGCGACCGGGATCTGCCCTACCTGAACAGCTCCAGTTATTCCGTATATCCCAGCTGCCCCAGTTCAGCCTTCGGGATAAAGCGCAGCGCAGCTGAATTAATGCAGTAGCGCAGTCCGGTCGGTGCCGGTTCATCTGCAAAGACATGACCCAAGTGGGAATCGGCATGCATGCTGCGCACCACGGTGAGAACTGAAAACAGGGGTCATCCTGCTCGACGACAGCCGCCGGGGTCAGCGGCTTGCTGAAGCTCGGCCAACCGGTCCCCGATTCATAGGTGTCGGTGGAACTGAACGGCAGTACGCCGGAGATGATGTCGAGGTAAAGACCCTCCGCATGGATTGTCCCAACAGCTTTTGGCGAACGGCCGCTCGACGCCGTCCTCGCGGGTGAGGTTGTACTGCAGCAGGGCCAGCTGTTGGCGCAGTCGCGACCGAGGGGACCGCATAGCTGCGTTTCTTAGCCATGCTCCCGGCGTTCATCCGCCTGACTTTCGGCGGCGTCTTTTCTGACATGGAGACCACTCCCACGTCTGTCAATGCCGGCTTTTTTGCGGCTTCGCCACACCCTCTGTCATCACCGGCTTCAGTTCCGGGTCGTCCTGTTCGATCGAAGCAAAGATTGACCGGAAAAACAATCCGGGAATGGGCGGTTGCGTTCTAGCGACCTCCGGGAGAGGGATGGAACAGGGAGCTCAACCCTGCACTTTCTACACAACATGATACCATTAAAGATAGCAGACGCAGTCCGATGCATTGAGGGTGGGCCGGCCGCTTGACCGGCCATTGAAATACGCCATGAAAAACCCCTTTTTTTAACCCGCAGCGGGTGAAAAACAACATGTGGAGGTGTCTATGAATACGATTGTCAAGCAGGTACTCGAGACAAAGGGACATCAGGTTTGGAGCATTACCTCGAACAA
>PKUD01000015.1 GCA_002869695.1 Desulfuromonas sp.
AAAGATGTGGAGGTGACAATCAATGAGTGCGGCAAGCCCTGAGGGCTTCTTTATCACCGGCACGGACACCGGTGTCGGCAAAACCCTGGTTTCGGCGGGACTGAGTCTCTACCTGCGGCAGAGCGGAATCGATGTCGGGGTGATGAAACCGGCGGAAACCGGGGTCAGCGAGACTTCCGCAGCGGGCCCGGACGCCGAGCTGCTGCGCTGGGCTGCCGGCAGCGGTGACGAACTGGACGAGATCTCCCCCTACCGCTTCAAGGCCGCGCTGGCACCGGCCGTGGCTGCCAGCAGGGAGCAGGTCAGGATCAACTACAGCGAGCTGGTCGAGCGTGCCACAGCGCTGATCAAACAGCACCAGTTCACCCTCATCGAAGGGGCCGGCGGACTGATGGTGCCGCTCGCCGGGGGTCTGTTGATGGCCGACCTGGCGCGTGCTCTGAAACTCCCCCTGCTACTGGTCGTTCGCCCCGGTCTGGGGACCATTAACCACACCCTGCTGACCCTGTTTTGCGCCCGGGCGATGGAGATTCCCGTGGCCGGCTACCTGATCAACCGGATGCCCGCCGAACAGGGACTCGCCGAAGAGACGGCTCCCCACAGCCTGGCATCGCTGACCACGGAAGACCTGCTCGGCGTTCTGCCGGAGGTCACAGGCAGCGACCGGGAGAAGGCCGCAGTGCTGGCCGCAGAGCTGGCGAAGCTGCCGACCCTGCCGCTCTGGCGCCCCTACCTGCCGCTCTGACCAGCAACTCCCGGGGGAAACTGCCGGCGCCGGGCCGGGCGCCCCTGCCGGGACAGCGGCGCTTTAGAGTTGCGCATAAAAACGATAAATCCGCTTCTTATCATCGTCCAGTCGGCTGCCGATCTTAAGCAGCGCCTCGCCGCCGCGGGCGATCGTCACCTCTGCCCTGAATCCCCCGTCGATCGGGTTGAGGCGGACCGGGTCAGCAAGCCGCCGGTCTGTTTCACCCACCTTGACCGCCACATCCCCTTCGGTTAACGGCTGACCGCTCGCCGCGCTGGAAAAGTTAAGCAGCAACTGGCAGACAACGGCTTCGCCCGAGCCGGATGTGCCCGATTGCTGAGGGATCTCCAGCCTGGCGGTGGCCACCACACCGCGATAGGTATCGCTCCCCAGTTCGACGACCCGGGAAACAACAGCCGACGACGGCTCAGCAGCGGCACCTGCCGGGTCCGCAGCGATGGCGCTGACGGGGCCGACGACAAGCAGCAGGATGAAGAACGGAAGAATTTTTTTCAGCATGACGAACTCCTTTTCTGAGGCGTAACTATACGCGGAAAAAGGACAGTCGTCATCCCCAATTCCCCGGCGGGAGACGTCAGGAGGACGCTGGCTGGCGACGGAGCGTGCCGCAGCAGGGGCAGTACCGCCAGTTGCGATGGAGCAGATTGCCGCAGGCGCAAACCTGGCGCTCAACCTGCTGCTGACGCTTTAATTTGAACCCCCAGAGGACCGCCAGTGCGACCAGATTGCACAGCAGCAGAATCAGCGCCGGCGGACTGAGGCTGTAGAAGGTGGAGACCGTACAGCGCCCGCAGCTCAGCGACCAGTAGTTGTACGAGACAATCACGATGACGGGAAACAGAATGGTCAGCGTGATCAGTGTCATCCGTTTGCTCATCGGCTGACTCCTGCTGCGGCGACCCCGCAATAGGGGCAGTGCGCCTGACTGACCAGCTTGCCCCGGTGGCAGTGGCGGCAGGATTCGCTCAAACGCTCACGGCAATGCGGGCAGACCAGCCATTCCGGTTCGATCACGGCACTGCAACAGGAACAGGTGTCGACCACCTGGATGGTTTCCGGCGTCGCCACCCGCTCGACTTCCCGCTGGATCGCCCAGATCAAAAACGCAAGACTGATGAGCAGAACCAGAATCATCAACTACCCCGCACAGGCAACCGCAGCCGGTCGCGTCGCTGAGTCCTCGGCAACGCAACCATCGCGCAAAACGATGGTCCGATCGAAATAGGGCTTATTTTCGTTGTTGTGGGTCACCATGACGATTGTCTGTCCATCGGCATTCAGCTCGCTGAACAGATCCATTATCGATTGACTGGTCGCCGTGTCGAGGCTGCCGGTCGGCTCATCCGCGAGGATCAGCGGCGGCCCGTTGACCAGCGCCCGGGCGATCGCCACCCGCTCCTGTTCACCGCCGGAGAGCTGACTGGGCAGATGCTCCGCACGGGGCAACAGACCGACCCGCTCGAGAACCTGGTTGGCCATCCGCTTCTTCTCTCTGGCCGAAAGCCGCATGACCGCCAGCGGCAGCATGACGTTTTCCCGCGCATTCAGATAGGGGATCAGGTTGAAGGCCTGGAAGACAAAGCCGAGGTACTCCCTGCGGAAATCGGCCAGCTGCTCACCGCCGAGGGCGTAGATATCAATCCCGTCGACGTTGACCTGACCCGCCGTCGGCCGACTGAGCCCGCCGAGGATGGTCAGCAGGGTACTCTTGCCGGAACCGGAGGGCCCCATCACGCCGAGGAACGTCCCTTCGCTGATTTCTACGGTGAGATCATCCAGGGCGACGACCTGGTCGGCGTCACTGGTAAAGGTTTTGTTGAGCTGCTGGATATTGATAAATGCCATAATTGAGTTCTCTTCTTTCTAGAGGGCGCGCAGTGCTTCGGTCGGGTCGAGCCGGCTGGCATGCAGGGCCGGGTAGAACGAGGCCAGGCAGCCGACCACCAGGGCCAGCAGCACCGCAAGGCTTGCCAGCATCGGACTCCAGTGCAACGCGACATGGGTCTCGGACATCAGCGGCAGGATGATCCGCGTCGCACCCATACCGACGAAGAAACCTAAGATCCCGGCCAGCAGGCTGAGCAGCGACGACTCAAGCAGAATCAGGCGCATAACATGACCGCGGCGAAAGCCGAGCGCCCTGAAAATACCGATCTCACGAGTCCGCTCGTTCACCGCACTCATCATCGTCACAAAGACCACCAGGGCGCCGATCAGAATCACCACCGCGGCGATCGCCAGCGAGAAGGAGCGGAACTGGTCGAGGGCGTGCATCCTGGTCTTCACCACCTGCTGAATGGCGCTGACGTCGACCCCGGGGAGCGCGGTGCTGATCTGATTGACCATATCGGTGACCGGACAATCGCCGCAGAGCGCGGCGACCTCGACCAACGAAACCGTCCCCGGCTTACCGAGCAGCTGCTGGACCACCGGCAGCGACGCGATCAGCAGGTGATCGTCCTGCGAACCGGTCTTGTTGAGGATGCCGCTGACCCGGAACGGGCGGTCACGCAGCACCAGCTCATCGCCGACCTGCAGACCGAGGGCGTTGGCCACTGACTGACCTGCGACAATCTGCCCGTCATCGGTCACCGGTTCGCCCTGTACCGACCACCATTTCTTGAGTTGAAACTCCTTGTCCACCTCAACCCCCATCAGCAGGACCCGCTCGCTGCCGATCTCCACCGCGCCCAGCACCTTCGGCGCCACCGCGGCGATATTGCGGCTGTTGGGGATGGTCATGATCTGCGCCAGGTCCGCCTGGCGGATTTCCCGGCTGTCGACCGAGACCCCGCCCAGGGTGATACCGCCATAACTGAGCGACAGGTCATCACTGCGCGGGGTGATCAGGATATTGGCCCCGTAGTGTTCCATCTTGTGCTGTACGTCTGCGGTCAGCGCGTTGGAGAGTGAGATCAGCGTCACCACGGTAGCGACCCCGATCAGCAGTCCGGCGACCAGGAAGACCATCCGGCCCTTGCGCCGCCGGAGATTGTTCAGGACGATCGATTCAAGTGTCATGATTTCGGGCCTTCGAAATACCAGCCACCCTTGGCGATATCAGCGGTTTTGATCACGATCTCGTTGCCATCCACCCGGCGATTGAGTGGCGCCGGATTGCAGCCGCCCTTGACCTCGTTGACCAGGTCGGTGCGAAAACGCTGGTCGCAGTTGTTGCAGACCATGAACATGCCGTCCTGGCGGTAGCCTTTCTTCTCCCGGTAGCAAACGTCGCACGCATCGAATGCCGCGCGCATCACACCGTCAACGCTCTTGACGACGAAAAAGCTGACCTTCTCGCCTCCGACCTGATGAGAGAAATAGTGCGCCTGGCCGTCATTGACCTGGTTGATGTCGATGCGGATTTCATCGTGGTTACTGGCGAGCCGGGTATAGCGGTCACTTTCACTCTCCCCCTGCCCCAACACCAGCCAGCCGGCAACCGCAGACACGGCAATCACTGCTGCAATTGCAATGATCAGAAGATTGTTGCGCTGCTTTTTGGGGGTGACGAATTGATTCTTTTTCTGTTCTCTGTCTTGACTCATTTTTACTCTCCATCTGGGTTAATCTCCTCAAACTCAAGAGGAACAACAGCCGCCGCCACACGAGGAACCGCTGGTGGTGGTCGCCTGCTTCAGTTGCTGGTCATAGATAATCACCGGGGTCTGCCGGCTCAACTCCTGGTACCATTGGTTGACCTTGCGCCGCTGCTCCAGAGGATTGGCGATGCCGGCAACCACATGTTCTTCGATATTCCGACTGATGATCAGATCTTCCCTGAGACGCTGGGTGAAGGCATCCAGCCCGCCATACTGGGCCTGCACCGCCGCAGAGAAGTCGGGCGTTGATGTCTTCAGTTCTTCCAGGCGCAGGTTCACTTCTCCCGGGGAGACAACCACCTGGTTGCTTTCCGCCGCGGCAAGCAGCACTTCCCGCTGCCTGATCTCCTGCCAGAGACTGGTGCGCGCCTGCTGGCGGGCGGCGTCCTCGCTCGCGCCGGTGAGCTGCAGCGAGCCAAGCGACCAGGCAAGGCGCTGTTCAAAGTCCTCGCGGGGAACCAGCCTGGTCCCGATGCGCGCCAGGTACTGTTCCGCAAGGCGACTCTCTTCGCTCTGCAGTTGCTGATATTCCTCACTGCTGAGGGTCAGGTTGACCGTCGCCGGAAAACCGCTGGCGCTGATGGTTGCGGCGATCTTCTCCGCGGCCAGCTTGTCCGGGTCGTAGAGGACCTGGCTGCGCCCGGTGGTGACGACGATATCGACACTCTCGATCCCTTCGAGTTGACCCAGTGCGTCCTTGATCGTGCCGACGCAGGAACCGCAGGTCATCCCCTGAACGGCAAACTCGGCCATCGCGGGTTCGACTGAATCCGCCTCAGAAGAAAACACACCGAGTCCGAACGCGGACAACAGTGAGACAAGCAGGACAAGTCCGGCCAGTAAAGCTGATTTCATGCATACCTCCGCCATGTAGCAGGTGAATTGAATAACGTGCCACTTGCTATATCAGGATTCGTGCCAGCCGGGTGCCACAACTTAACCATCTGTTATTTTTGATTTTTTAGAGATCGAAAAGTAACGGGAAGGAGCAGAGGAAAGAGAAACCGCAGAATATTCTGCGTGAGATGCAGAATATTCTGCGGTCGGCGTGAGGGACCGGATCCGGCCGCGGGTTATTGTTTGAGGGGCAGAGAAAACTCCTCGCCCTGCCAGGAGATCCGTACCCGTTGCGGCTGAATTTCGACGATCCGCACCCCTTCGAGCACGGTCCCCTCCATCACCGGCAGGTCGTTGATCACCGCCAGTCGGGCGTCGGGTTCCGGCTTGAACAGAATCATGTCGATGCTCAGTTGTGGCAGGTCCGCCGGAAGCGGTTGCTGGATGGGTTCCGCAGCGGGGTCTGCCGGGACAACCGCGAGCGGTGCTGTCTCGACAACCGGTGGTGTGTCCTCTGCAACGATCGTGGACGGTTCCGTTTCGACCTCCGCAGCAGACGCCTCTGCAACCACTGGCGCCGTTTCAGCAGCCACGACCGGGATCGGCTCCGCGTCAACAACCGCTGCAGGTTCAGCCTCAATCGCCGCAGCAGGCACTGCGGCGGCAATCGGTGCTGGTTCAGCCGCGGCCACAGGGGCCGGTTCCACCACCACAACCGGAACGGACTCAGGCGCGGCAGGAGGGTCCGGCAGGGCCGGCACCGGGTCTGCCGCAGCTGGCTGAACCGAGGTCTGCGGCAAGGGGTTCACCGCGGCCGGTGCTGGTGCTAGTGCGGGAATCGACGGCAACGAAGGCTGCAGCTCAACCGGGCGCATCTGCCACCAGAGCAGCCCGATTCCTGCGATCACCAGGAGACCGAAGAACACAATGATCAACGGCAGGGAGCTGGATGAGCTGCGCTGGGGCGCGGAACGTTTGAGGATGTCCCGGGCCAGATCGACCCGTCCCTCGCCGAGGGCGGCCTTCTCTTCCTCCAGTTTACGCAGGGCCTTGAGAATCGAACTCATAGGGACGCCTCCCCGACCAGCGTTGGATACTCGTAGCCGGCCAGCCGGTAGAGGAGCAACAGGGTCTGCGCACCGACCCGTCCGTCCGGGATCAAGCCGTTATTACGCTGCAGGGCCGTCACCGCGCGGATCGTCTGCTGGTCAAAGACACCGGTCTGCGCCAGCACGCCGAACCCGAGCTGAGCCAGCAGGGCCTGCAGCTTGACAATCCCGTCGAGACGCAGCCCCGGTTCCATCAGATAGGGGATCTCATCGGTATTGAGCCAGGGGATGATCGCTTTACCGAACCAGATCTGCTCGAGCTCCGTCTTGTCGAGCCAGCCCGACTCCGTCAGCCCGGGCAGCAGCAGAACCTGGTCGTCGGTAGCCCCCAGCAGGGCAAAATAGTGCCTGGCAGTGGTCATCGGCGGGGCCAGTTCGAGCAGCGCAGGCCGGTTGAAGCTCAGCAGCAGCTCCAGTTCGCCATGAAAGGATGCGGCCTGCAGCCCCGTGTCCCCGAGCAGCTGCGGCGGTGCCTGCTGCAGGTTCAGCGGTTCGCGGTCCCGGCCCCACAGAGCCAGCAGTGGCGGCAGCGCCTGTTTGAGTGTCATTTCCGGGCTGAGCGCGGCAATCCGCACCTGCAGCTCCTCGATGCGCGCCGGGGTCACCTGCCTGGGTGGAACCGGCAAGCGCTGGGGCTCCTCGACCGTTACAGTGGTCACAACCTCGGCCTGAGGTTCGGGGAGCGGTGGTGCAACCGGCGGGGAAACCGGCGTCTCGGTCAGGGACGCCTGGGAGAAGCGCGCCAGATCGTCAGACAGTTTCGGCCAGAGCAGCACCAACGAGACGATGACGGCAAACAAGACCGCCACCAGAATCGGAGCCTGGCGCCCGCCAGACGGCTTCACCGCCTGATCCACCTGCTGCAGTTCGCCCTGGGCGCTGCGGATCACCCGACTGTCGACGGAATCTAAATCCTGACTGTAGGCGACCAGCAGAGCCCGGTCGCAGAGAATATTGATCAGTCGCGGAGTGCCACCGGTCAGGCGGAAGATGCTGCGCAGCGCGCCCCGGTCAAACAGGCTGCCCCCCTTCCAGCCCGCCACCTTGAGGCGATGGCGGATGTAGGCCTCGGTGTCCTCTTCATTCATCGGCAGCAGCCGGTAGCGCACCATCAGGCGCTGGCGAAGCTGGCGCAGATCCTTGCGTTCGAAAAGCGCTTCCAGCTCCGGCTGGCCGACCAGCACCATCTGGATCAGCTTGTCGGTCTCGGTCTCCAGGTTCGACAGCAAGCGCAGCTGCTCGAGGACCGCCGGCTCCAGATTCTGCGCCTCATCCACCACCAGCACCACGGTAATCCCCTGCTCCCGCTGCGCCAGCAGAAAACGATTCAGCGATTCATGCAGCTGACCGATATTCTGCCCCTCCTCACAGGGGATGGAAAATTCCCGGTGGATGGTCTCCATCAGCTCCAGTGCCGACAGGCACGGGTTAAGGATCAGCGCCAGGCTGTACTCCCCGTCCTCCAGCTGACCGAGCAGGGTGCGCAACACGGTGGTCTTGCCGGTGCCGACCTCTCCGGTGAGAGAGAGGAAGCCGACCCGCTGCTGCAGTCCGTAGAGCAGATGGGCGAAGGCGTCCTTGTGGTTTTTGCTCAGGAAGATAAAGCGCGGGTTCGGCGTAATATGAAACGGCTTTTCCTGAAAACCGAACTGATTGAGATACATAAACAACCTGAAATCAAAGAGATTTTATAGCGAGAGTCTCTATTTTCCACAGCACCGATGCATTTACAAGCAGAAAATCAGCAGCAACCGTGAAAACGCCGCTAAACTTTGCACTTTCCTCTTTGCAGAATCGATCTTCTGTGTTAGTTTGCTCCGGTTCAAGACCATTCCAGAAAGAGGAGTTTGTTACAATGTCAACACTTTTGGTTATCCTGCACGTCACCGTATCTATCGCCCTTATCGTTATTGTCCTGCTGCAGATGGGTAAAGGTGCGGAAGCCGGAGCATCCTTCGGCGCCGGTGCCAGCAATACCATGATGGGGACCCGCAGCGGCGGCAGCTTTATGGGCAAGGTTACCGCAGCGGCAGCCGTTATTTTCATGCTCACCAGCTTGACCCTGGCTTATTTTTACAGCTCACCGGCCTCGAAAACGGTCATGCCCAGCTCGGTGAATGTTCCGGTCAGCCAGGTTCCTGAAGGGTTCAACCCCGGTGCCCCGGCTGAGCCCGCACAACCGGCCGCAGCCCCTGCTCCCGCCGAGCCGACCGCTGCACCGGAAGACGCAGAAAAAAAATAGAACGACCGCAAAATCTATTTGACAGTCGTTCAGGCAATTCAGTATAAATACAACCCTTCGCCGAAGTGGTGGAACTGGTAGACACGCCATCTTGAGGGGGTGGTGGGCAATCGCCCGTGCGAGTTCGAGTCTCGCCTTCGGCACCAGGTTGAAACAGAAAGAGCTTCGAGGATTCATTTCCTCGGAGCTCTTTTTTTATCCATTCAATTCTTCCGCAACGATAACCCAGACGAAGGGATGATTTCATAGACGTTATATGAGCGTCTCGAAATTCCCTGGATAAATGAGATTGGTTTCCCCGGCATATCCGGCCTTAACTCTCATCTCGGAAATTCTGAATTTCCGATCGTCACTCCCTTTTACCACGTCGCGAAAAAACATACGCAATGATCAGCAGAGGATAGACGAAAAGTGCTTCACCGAATCTTCCCTGGAAAAGAGCGAATGTACTGAACAGCAAACCAACTATTATCAGGACGATAAGCAATATCGCAATCGGACGGTTCATGATTTTTCTCGCTTTGATAATCTTGATTCTGGAAGCTGGGGGTAAACTCCCCATTTCAGTACCGCAGTTTATGGGACACCCCCCCTGGCGGAGGCCTCCATCAGCAGCCCGGCCTGCTCCGGGTTGGCCAGCAAGCCCCGAGGGTCACTGCTGCCACTGATGCAGGGTGGTGCGAATGATCTCGAAATAGCCCGGCACCCGCACGACGTCTTGATATCCCGGAACGGCTCCCACCCACTTGCCCAGTCGGACGTTGAGATCCTGGGTGAGATAAAGGGTGGGCAATCCGATAAGCGCCGGTCCGTCCATGCCGGCAGTGGTCACGCCAATCTGGCCCACCAGGCCGTGGCGGCATCTCAACTCTTCAAACAGTTGCAGTTGGACTCGGCGCATGTCCGCCCCCTGGAAGAGCGACTCTTTCCAGCAAAGGGTCAAGTCGACTCCGCTTGTCGGCACAAGGTCTGCGGGGACAGCATCGCCGAAAAAGATGGGAGTGAGCCCGGCATTCAATACCAGTTCAGAAAGCTGACGCAACTCATCGAAACAGGTATTGCGCAGGGCATCGTGGTCACCCGTGCGGACCCAAAGCAGCACCTTCTGTTCCGGATTCCCTCCCACATTGCCATCGATCCATGATCTTAAGCAAGCCGCTGGCGATTCGTCTCCCAGAAACGCTGCGCGAAGGGTGCACTGTGCTCCTGGCGCGTCGGCGAGAAAAGCCTCAGCGATGATATGAGTCAGATGCTTGGGGCTCGCCGGACGAGACCGATATGGGCACAGGGATCCTTCCAGCCCGGCATCGTGCAGAAAGCGTCTGGCCTGCAATTCCTGAACAGCGCCGGGTCTGATCTGGATGGGAAGACCGGCAAGCAGTGCCGCAGCAGCCAGGTACCAGCCTTCGCCAAAGGAAAAACCGGGATCAGCATGGAACGTGTAGGCGCGGTTCCGCTCTCTGACGATGTTCCTCGCGGCTTTTGCGGCAACGTCAGCTCTGCGGGCAAGCTCTTTTGCTTTGGCTGTATCAAGTGCCTGGGCAAAACCTGCGGTCGCCAATGCCGCCCCTTCTGCATTGCAAACGATCTGCGCTACTCGCTGCCAGCCGTCTTCGCAATCTGACCATGTGGGCGCCCGCTGAGATCC
>PKUD01000014.1 GCA_002869695.1 Desulfuromonas sp.
CCCAGCAGATCCGCTCTCAGATTGCGGGAGAACTGCTGGACGAAAGCCTTGGTGGCCCCGTAAACATTTCCGCCCGGGTAGGGCCAGCTGCCTGCAGTGGAGCCGATGTTGATGATCAGTCCGGAATTTCGTTTGACCATTCCCGGTAGAATCTCCCGCGTACAATAAACGACACCCTTGGTGTTGGTATCGATCATCGAGTCCCAATCGTCCAGGTCCGTCTCCCAAGCCGGTTCCAGGCCCAGGGCAAGACCGGCATTGTTGAGCAGGACATCGATAGCGCCCAGGCGTGAAAATGCCGCATGGACTTTATCCCGGTCACGAACGTCCATCTGGATGATTCTGATGACCGCACTCCCCAGTTCCGTCTGTAGGGTTTCCAGCCGTTCCAGGCGCCTCCCGGTCAGGATCAGCTGCCAGCCCTCTGCGGCAAACCGCTTGGCGCAAGCGGCACCGAAGCCCGATGTTGCTCCGGTAATCAGGATGGTTTTCGACATATGGCCTCCTTGTGGATGAAAACACTACTTTACCGGAATTCGACGCCAGGACAACAGGTTTGCATAAAAAAACAATCCGGACTTCACCAGGCCTGTCTGCTTACTTTTCAAAGATATGTCTCCTAGGGTTCGGCTTAGGGGTTCGGAGACTTTCCTTGCTCAGCAGGTTGACCAGAAGAGCGATAAGAGTCACAGCCTCGCAACAAGAAAAGCGGAACAGCAACTGCTGTTCCGCTTTTCTTGTTGTAATCATTCAAGGCAAAGTCAGTCAGATGTCGAAGACTGTTCCGGTTTCGCCACGGTTTTTTTTCTAGGAGCTCTCCGCTTTGGCTTTGTCTCCGTTTGTTCCGGACCCACCTCAGCTTTACCCTCATCGGGCTTTTTTGCTGGTTTTTTTCGCGGGGCACGCCGTTTCGGCTGTTCCGTGGTCTTGGTTTCATTGGAGCCCGCTCCGATGACATCTTGAGCTGCAGCAGGTTTAGGTATTGACTTACCTTCGGGGCTTTCTGCCATATCGGCCTGTTCCTGGGGAGCTTGACTCTTCTTTTGCCGTGCTGCTGTTGCTTTGCGGGTCCGTCGTTGAGGCTTCTTCTCGCTCTCAGGGGCAGCGGGCTCATCTGCGGCAGCTACACCTTTGGGCGATTCAGTTATTTCTTTGTCGGTAGTTTTACGTGGCGCCCGGCGTTTCGGTTTGCTTGCGACCTTTTCCGTGGCGGTCTCATTTTCTGTCGCGTTTTGCTGCTGGTCCGATTCGGTCTGCGCTTCCTCGGCTGTCGGCTTGGTTTTCCTTCTGGGGCGCCGTTTCGGTTTTTCTTTGACCGCACCCTGGTCTGCCGCGACCGGTGCTGCGTCTTCCTGGAGGTTGCCGGTCTGCGAAGGCGATTCCTTTGCCGGTGCTGCGACCACCTGTTCGGCAACTTTTTTCTGTGCTGATGATCTTCTCGCCGGACGTTTCTTCCGAGCTGATTCGCTTGCCGATTTTTCAGTTATCGGCTGAGTGGGCTCCGCAGTCGTCTCTGCCTGGCCAGATTCCGCCGGCAATTGCGTATCGGAATCAGCAGCCTTCTGTGCCGGGGATTTTCTTCTCGAGCGTCTCTTCGGTTTGTTTTCCGGCTCGACCTCACTGGCAGTAACGCGCTCTTCGGGCTTTGAACCGATTTCCTCAGCCGCAGCGGCCTCTTCGGACACATCTTTAGTTTTTGGCGCAGATGCTTTTCGCGAACTGCGTCGAGGGCGGCGTTTAGTCTGTTTGTTCTCTCCGGCTTCCGTTGACGAATCACCGCTGACCACATCTGCGGCGGGGAGGGGCTCGGCAGGGCTGTCACCATCAATCGCAGGTTTTTCTCTATCAACTGTTGTCTCTGCGTCGGTTGAGACTTCCTGGTGTTCGATTGTTTCGCGACGGTCACTCCGCTTCCGGCGACGCCTTCTGCGCTTGCGGCTGGTCGATTCTTCCGTTGTCACGGGATCATCACCGGCCTCGACGGTAGCTGCTTGCTCGACCTCCAATTTTTCCTCGTCCTGTTTGTCCTGCTGCGCCGCAGCAAGTGCACCCTCAATCTGGTTGGCGTGGGATATCGGTGCTGACTCCTCTTCCCGCAGCTGTTCCCGTTTGTGCAGTTCGACTTCGACCTGCCCGGGAATGAATTCGGGACGGCCCGCAATACTGACCGCGAGGTCGAGCTGTTTTTCCAGGGCAGCCAGGGCTGAACGCTTGTCATTGAGGAGGTAGGTGGCGACATCGAGAGGTACTCTGGCTTCGACTTTGCCAATCTGCCCTTTTGAGGCCGCGGCATGAAGCTGGCGGAGCAGGGCGACCGCCTGGGCCTCGACACTTTTGATGCGACCCTTACCCTGGCAGTGAGGACAGTCGAGGTAGGCACCGACACTCAGTGCCGCCTTGATCCGCTGTCGACTCATCTCGAGCAGGCCGAACTGGCTGATCCGGCCGACGGTGACCTTTGCCTTGTCGTCCCGCAGGGATTTGCGCAGAACATCCTCAACCTCGCGAATTCGTTTGCGATCGCGCATATCGATGAAGTCGATGACGATCAGTCCACCGAGATCGCGCAGACGCAACTGCCGGCCGATTTCCGCGGCTGCTTCCAGGTTTGTTTTGCCGGCCGTCGCTTCAATGCCGCTTTCGCTGGACATCTTGCCGGAGTTCACATCGATGGCAACCAGCGCCTCGGTCTGATCGATGACAATGGAGCCACCGGAGGGGAGCGGAGTCTGGTTGCGGGACAGGCCGTCGATCTGATCCTCTATCTGGTAGCGCGAAAAGATCGGTCTCTTCTCCCGGTGCTGTTTGACCAGGCTCGCCTGCTCCGGCATGACCAGAGAGAAAAAGTCTTTCGCGTCACGGAAGACACCCGGATCATCGATCAGGACCTCATCCATCTCATTGCTGAAATAATCGCGGATTGAACGGATTGCAAGGTTGGATTCCTGGTAGAGCTGGGCCGGGGCTTTGACGTGTTCCTTGCGATTCAGAATTCCCTGGTAAAGGTTGACCAGGTAGTCGAAATCGCGCTTAAGCTCTTCCGGTTCCTTGCCGATGCCGGCGGTGCGAACGATGTAGCCCATCCGTTCCGGCAAGTCGAGGGCGGCCATATTTCTCTTTAGTTCTTTACGTTCTTTTTCATCCGATATTTTGCGAGATACGCCTTTGGTTTTGCTGTCGGGCATCAGCACCATGTAGCGGCCCGGAAGGGAAAGGAATGTGGTCAGGGCAGCGCCCTTGGTCCCCCGTTCCTCTTTCACAATCTGCACCAGAAGTTCCTGCCCCCGCTTGAGGATGTCGTTGATGCGCGGGCGGTTGCGGATATCCAGGTTCTCTTTGTCCGGATACAGGTTCGGATGGATTTCGCCGATCTGCAGGAAGCCCATTTTTTCAGCACCATAATCGACGAAGGCGGCCTGCAATCCGGGTTCAACCCGGACGACAACCGCCTTGTAGATATTGCCTTTGGTCTGTTCCTGCCCAGCGATCTCGATGTCGAGTTCGCTGAGAATTCCGTCAACAACAATCGCCACCCGATTTTCCTCCGGGTGGGAGGCATTGATCAACATTTTCTTACTCATTGTAAACCTTTCTCGCCGCTAAGTGCAGCACCCCCGGTATCCTCAGGACTTTGGACCGCACCGCCAGCAGCGGGGTCTCCGTCTTGGGTCTTCGGGATAACTTTGTTGAAACCAACTGGTCTCGCGGCAGCTCCCATTGAGTTGCCGTAGTAACCTTTTTGCCCATTTAATCCGGGCTTCTTTCAATCCGGGCACCTCGACGCTGAGTGCGGAGTTGTCCGGTAAAAAGCTTATATCACCGTATAGCATAGCAGAGTTCTTAACGTTTAGGAATCGCTAAAGAAGTGCGCATATGGATTTCTTTCATATGGGAAGACTCTTGATGTTTTCTGTCGAATGTCTGGCGCAGGAGGGATGCAGGATATTCAACGAAGCAAATGTAGAATATTCTACATTTGTGCATTTATCCCCTCTTTGTGTAGCCGTAACCTACTTAAAATAAAGAGGAAAATTTCTTGGCACAACAATTGTGATAAGGATTGGTACAGTGAAAATTATCTCTTGCCGACAGGAAAGGGGGACGTCATGAAAACGCTTGCAACTTGGTCCGTTCTTGGTCTGGTTCTGCTTTTGTTGACAGCCTGCGCTGCAACGACCGGTGGAGAGGACATCAGGGTGAAGTGTCCATCCTGTGGTTATGAATTTGACGTCGATAGATACGGACATTAATCAACCTATGAATAATAACCAAAAGGGGCTGTTCGGTGTGTGGGACTCTCTGGGGCAGCCCCCCTTTTTTTGTGATCCGGTGGTTAAGAGGATGAAAAGGGTATCCATCTATTCTGTCTTTTTATGTCTTGCTGCTATCAGTGCGCCGGCAAGTATACTTGCGACCGAGCCAGTTCCCTTGGCCCAACTGCTTGAAGACGCCGACCGGAAGAACCCAGGATTGTTGGCAGCTCATGCGCAGGTATCTGTTGCTGAAAGTAAAATCGACCAGGTGACCTCACTGCAGGACCCGGTCCTCTCTCTGGCTCTCTCCAATTATCCGATCGACGAGCTGAAATCCGATGTGACCCCCATGACCGGCAACGAAGTGCGCCTGGCGCAGAAATTACCCTTTCCTGGCAAACTGGACGCCAAGGGCAGAATCGCTGCGCAGAAAAGCCGCTGGTTTATCTCGGCCTACCAGGATGCCAGGCTGCAGGTTCGTCGTCAGGTTAAGGATGCATGGTACCGATTGCTGTTCCAGCAACAGGCGATTGATCTGACCAACCGCAACCTGGAGCTGTTGGATGATTTTATCATCATGACTGAAACCCGTTACGAGGTCGGAAAAGGCTTGCAGCAAAATGTTTTGAAAGCTCATTTGCAACGTTCCAGACAAATGGACAAGCTGATCGAGTTACAGCAGCAACAGCAGACGACTCTGGCGGAACTGAACAGCTTGGCCGGGCGGGAAACTGATCAGCCGATCGACATTGCAGGTCAGTCAAAGCCCTCTGGGAAGGACTATTCACTGGCGGAGCTGCACCGGCAGGCTGAACTAAATCGACCTATGTTTGCGGCATTTGCCGCCTTGATTGATCAGTACAGGGAACAGCGAAAGCTGGCGGAACTTGACTCCCGTCCGGACGTCACCGTCTGGGCCGGATACCGCTGGCGGGACGACGGACTCGTCGATGGTGGCACCGATTTCGCCAGCGCCGGAGTCAGCTTTAACCTGCCGGTTTACCGCGGTCGGATTGCCGCCGGGATTGCTGAAGCCGATTCCTCGCTTCGCTTGGCGTATCAGAAACGCAACGATTTCGATAACAAGGTCAAGCTCACGATCCATCAGGCGCTGGTCAGCTTCCAGCAGGCCTCCAAGCTCGCGGCACTTTACCGGGACGGTATCCTGCCTCAGGCCGAGCAGACCTTTCAGGCGACCCTGAGTGCTTACCAGGTGGACAAGGCCGATTTCCTCAGCCTGCTCGAGTCCCTGACGAGCCTCTACCGAACCGAGATCGATTATGCGCGTACGCTCAGCGATCAGTTGCGCAGCAAGGCCCGGATCGAGGCTGCCGCCGGGTTGGAGCTCGATCAATTGCCGCCGTCACCGATTGAAGAATAGGGACTGTCATGAATCATCTTCTGAAAACACTACTTTACCTGAGTCTGGCAGTACTGCTGGTCAGCGGCCACCCGGTGCTCTCCGGGCCGAGTTATTCACCCGCCGGCTCCGGTCACAGCCACGCAGCAGATGACGGAGCCAATCCTGATGATGGGACCAAGTATACCTGCGGCATGCATCCGATGATTATTGTCGATGAGCCGGGCAGCTGTCCGATCTGCGGCATGGACCTGACGCCATTAAAAGCAGGAACCGGTGGAAGTGGAAGCTCGGTTGCCCAAGGTGAGCGCAAGATCAAGTACTGGCAGGCACCGATGGACCCGACTTATATCCGTGATGATCCCGGCAAGTCGCCGATGGGGATGGACCTGATCCCGGTCTATGAAGATGAGGCGACCGGTGGAGCAATGATTACCATTGATCCAACGACTATCCAGAACATGGGAGTGCGCACCGCGGCAGTTACCCGTGGTGATCTGTCGCGAACCATTCGTACCGTCGGCCTGGTCAGTTACGAGGAGCCAACGCAGTATGTTGTCAACGCCAAGATTGCCGGCTGGGTGGAAAAACTCCATGTCTCCGAGACCGGCCAGCAGCTGAAAAAAGGTCAGCCGCTTCTGGAGATCTACAGTCCTGAACTGGTCACTGCCCAGCAGGAACTGTTGCTGGCACGTGATAACCATGATTCCCTGAAAGAGAGCAGTTTTAAGCAGATTGCCGACAGCTCACGCCGGCTGCTCGAAGCCTCGCGCAAGCGGCTGCAGCTCTGGGATGTCAGCCCCGAGCAGATTGCCCGTTTGGAACAGACCGGTGAGGTGCGCAAGACCGTCACCCTTTACGCCCCCTATAACGGCATCGTCACCATGAAAATGGTCAACGAGGGGATGTACGTCAAGCCGGGGATGACCCTGCTCAACCTGGCCGACATCTCCAGGGTCTGGGTGCTGGCCGATCTTTACGAATATCAGCTCCCCTGGGTCAAGCCGGGGCAGGAGGCCAGGGTGGTGCTGCCCTATGTGAAGGATCGCAGCTTCGATGCCCGAATAAGTTACCTCTACCCCTATGTTGAAGGGAAGACCCGCACCGTCAAGGCACGCATCGAGCTGGACAACGCAGACTTTGAGCTGCGTCCGGATATGTACGTCAGTGTCTATATGGAGGGAGAAAAGGTCACTGACGCTCTGCTGATACCCCAAGAAGCGGTCCTGCATTCCGGTGAAAAAAAGACCGTCTTTGTCGCGCTGTCTGGTGGCCGTTTTGAGCCGCGACTGGTCAAGACCGGGTTGCAGGGAGAAGACGGCCACGTTGAGATTGTTCAGGGCCTGTTCGAGGGGGAACAGGTGGTGACCAGTGCCCAGTTCATGCTCGATTCGGAGAGCAAGCTGCGCGAAGCGATCCAGAAAATGCTCAACCCGACCCGGGCCGAGACGCCTGAAGCAGCGACGGATGACGATCCGGACGATCTGTTTGGTGACGAAGAGCCTGCAGATAAGGAAAACCTGGAAGATCTTTTCAACTAATCGACCGACACCGGTCTGGCGACAGGGTAAATACCGATGCTGGAAAAACTTATTGAATGGTCGATCACAAATAAATTCATGGTGGTGCTGCTGACATTCTTCGTGATTGTCGGCGGCATCTACGCCTTGAAAAACACCCCGCTCGATGCCATCCCCGACCTTTCGGATGTGCAGGTGATTGTCTTTACCGAGTATCCGGGGCAAGCGCCGCAAGTTGTCGAGGACCAGGTCACTTATCCGCTGACCACCCAGATGCTGGCGGTGCCGCAGGCAAAAACCGTGCGCGGCTATTCTTTCTTCGGCCTCTCTTTTGTCTATATCATCTTCGAAGACGGAACCGATCTCTACTGGGCTCGTTCACGTGTTCTGGAATATCTGAATTATGCCGCAGGCCGGCTGCCGCAAGGCGTGAACCCGAGTCTCGGACCGGATGCAACCGGGGTCGGCTGGGTCTATGAGTATGTGCTGGAAAGCGACCGGCACGATCTGCAGCAGCTGCGGTCATTGCAGGACTGGTTCCTGCGTTACGAGCTGACTTCGGTCAACGGTGTTGCCGAGGTTGCTTCGATCGGCGGCTATGTCAAGCAATATCAGGTCGAGGTCGATCCTGACCGGTTGCTTGCCTACAATATCGGCATTCCGAAAATCCGTATGGCCATCAAGCAGAGCAACAACGATGTCGGCGGACGATTGGTGGAGATGGCCGAAACCGAATTCATGGTCCGCGGGCTGGGGTATATCAAGTCGATTGAAGACCTGGAAATGGTCGTGGTCGGCAATGATGGCCGGGGGACACCGATCCTGCTGCGCGACGTGGCGCGGGTGAGTATCGGTCCAGAACTGCGGCGGGGTGCGGCTGAACTGGACGGCCAGGGGGAAGCGGTCGGTGGCGTGGTCATCATGCGCTATGGTGGTAACGCCCTGAAGACCATTGAGAACGTCAAACAGAAACTGGAAGAACTGCAGGCCGGTCTGCCTGCCGGGGTGACTATCAAGCCGGTCTACGACCGGAGCGGACTTATCGAGCGGGCGGTCGACAATCTGACCGAGAAACTGATCGAAGAGAGCATCGTCGTCGCGGTGGTCACGGCGCTGTTCCTGTTTCACCTGTCCAGTTCTCTGGTCGCTATCCTGACTCTGCCTATCGCGATTCTGATGGCCTTCATAGTCATGTATGCTCAGGGGATCAATGCCAATATCATGAGCCTGGGCGGGATCGCCATCGCCATCGGTGCGATGATCGATGCCGCAATTATCATGATTGAAAACGCCCATAAACATCTTGAGCGTGATCGTGGGAAAAAGAGCCACTGGGCCATTATCACCGCCTCTTGCAAAGAGGTCGGGCCTTCATTGTTCTACGCACTGCTGGTCATCACCGTCTCCTTTTTTCCGGTCTTTAGCCTGGGCGAGCAGTCGGGCCGGATGTTCAAGCCACTCGCCTATACCAAGACCTACGCCATGGCCGCCGGTGCGCTGCTGTCGGTGACCCTGGTTCCGGTGCTGCTCGGCTGGTTCGTGCGCGGCAAGATTCCTGACGAGCACAAAAATCCGATCAATCGTTTCCTGATCTGGGTATATAACCCGATGGTCGATTTCGTTATCAAGTGGCGCAAGACAGTGCTGGTCGTCGCTCTGCTGATCACGGTCTCGATCATCGTTCCGATCCAGAAGATGGGTTCGGAGTTTATGCCTCCTCTCTACGAGGGCGATCTGCTCTATATGCCGACCACCCTGCCGGGGATTTCGATCACCAAGGCCAAGGAATTGCTCCAGCAGACCGACAAGATTATCTCCCAGTTCCCGGAGGTTGAACGGGTTTTTGGCAAGGTCGGACGGGCTGAAACGGCAACCGATCCGGCACCGCTGGCGATGCTTGAAACCACCATCATGCTCAAGCCCGAATCGGAGTGGCGTATCGTGCCGAAGCAGCGTTTCTACTCCGCCTGGTCGGAAGACTTTGAGTGGGCGAAAAAGCCATTAAGAGTCGTCTGGCCTGAGCAGGGCCCCATCGATGTTGAAGAGCTTAAAACCGAGCTGAACAACGCGATCAAGTTCCCGGGGTTGACCAACGCCTGGACCATGCCGATCAAGACCCGTATCGACATGCTTTCGACCGGGATCAAAACCCCGGTCGGCATCAAGGTGATGGGGGATGATCTGGCAGTATTGTCGCGGATCGGTGAGGAGATCGAGGCGGTGGTCCGCGAGATCCCCGGGACCCTGAGTGCCTTCTCCGAGCGGGTGGTCGGCGGCAACTATTTCGATTTTGAAATCGATCGGAACGCGGTGGCCCGTTACGGTCTGACTGTTGGCGATGTCCAGGATACGATCAAGTCGGCGATCGGTGGAATGAACGTTTCCCAGACGGTTGAGGGGCTCGAGCGCTATCCGATCAATATCCGCTACGCCCGGGATTACCGGAATGATCTGCCGTCGCTGGAGCGGGTGCTGATCCCGACGCCGAGCGGTCAGCATATCCCGATCTCGCAGGTCGCCGAGATAAAGATCAAGAAGGGCCCGCCGGGGATCAAGAGCGAGAATGCCCGGCGCACAGCCTGGGTGTATGTCGACCTTAAGGGTGTCGATGTTGGCAGCTATGTCAAGCAGGCGCAAGCCGTGGTGAACGAGAAGATCAAGCTGCCGGCAGGTTACAATATCGTCTGGAGCGGCCAGTACGAATACATGCAGGCGGCAGCAGCCAAGCTCAAGGTGGTGATTCCGCTGACCTTGCTGATTATCTTTGTCATTATCTATGTCAGCACCAAATCGATTATCAAGACCGGCATTATCTTTGTCGCCCTGCCGCTGTCGCTGGTCGGTTGCTTCTGGTTTCTCTGGCTGCTTGAATACAATATGTCGGTGGCGGTCTGGGTCGGGATTATCGCTCTGGCAGGAATCTCGGCGGAAACCGGGGTGGTTATGCTGCTCTATCTCGACCTGGCCTATGAACTCTGGAAAGAAAACAACCGGATGATGAATCGCGGCGATCTGGTTCAGGCGATCCACCATGGAGCGGTCAAGCGGATTCGGCCGAAGGTTATGACCATCTGCGTGATAATCGCCGGACTGATTCCGATCATGTGGAGTCACGGCGCCGGGGCTGACGTCATGAAACGGATCGCCGCGCCGATGGTCGGCGGGGTGATTACCTCCGGTGTTATGGAACTGCTGGTATTCCCGGTTATTTACTTTCTCTGGCGGGGGAGGTCGCTGGATCAGGATATGACTCCGACCACCACCGGCGAACTGAATGAATCTGAAACCTATATCAAGCGAGTGAGTCGAGCGGATTTTAACTCACGCGTTCACGACAACGAGTTTCCACCGGAACTGGAAACATAATCAACTCAACTGAACAGGAGAATATGATGAAGAAGCAAATGTTGGTAATGATGATTGTCGCGGCCATGATGATCCCGACCGGGGCTATTGCCATGAAGGGGATGGATCACTCTGATCACGCGGCAAAAGAATCGAAGTCCCAAGACATGAAGGGGATGGACCACGGAAAGAAGATGGACCACGACAGTATGAAGATGGATGGCAAAATGATCATGCTGCAGGACCATGAAGTCGATGGAATGATGGGCTCGGCACACATGATGGATGTGAAGGAAAAAATGGCCGAGCATGGCATGAGCATGACCCATCACATCATGGTAGGTTTCATGGACACCGAGGGGAATCCGGTTGACAAGGGGAGCGCGGCGGTGAAGATTGAAAGTCCTGATGGCACGGTCAGCAAACCGGTCAAAATGATGGGCATGGACGGGTCATTTGGCGCCGATATTACCCTCGACCAGAAAGGGATGTACCACTTCAAGGTAGGAACCAAGCTGGCTGACGGCCAGAAAAGAACCTTCCATTTCCACTATGAAAACTGATAGGAACTAATGTTCTGCAGGGGGCCGATTGCTCGGCCCCCTGCAGGGTCCGTGTCACTTCGTCCTGCCATCCTACGGTCCAGATCGCTTCTCTCTGCGGGCCACAGCGAACTGCTCAGGGGACCTTTTTCTCCCTGCGCATTGTATCCCCAACCGGTTGACTTTGTGCTATAACAATCTGCCGACTCATGCGAAAGGGATTCAGCGCAGATGTTGCAGCTCAGACAGATCATCAAAGATTTTGCCGACCGGCGAATTTTCAATAAAATTGACTGGCATATACGTCCGGATGACCGGATTGGCCTCTGTGGTGAAAACGGAGCCGGAAAGTCGACTCTGCTGAAGATGCTTGCCGGCCTGGTCGAGGCGGACGCCGGCGTCGTCCAGTCAGCCAAGGGGACGACTTTCGGTTACCTCCCCCAGGACGGACTGGTTCATAGTGGCCTAAACCTGTTTGATGAGGTTCACAGCGCACTGCAGGAACTGCTGGAAATTGAGGCGGAACTGCGGCGGCTCGAACAGGTTATTGCCGCAGGAGCCGGTCCGGAAGTTCTGGAACGATATGCAGAACTTCAGGGGCTTTTTGAACAGCGCGGTGGCTACACCATGGAATCGGAAGTCGGGCGGGTATTGTCCGGTTTGGGCTTCAGCAATGCCGATTTCAACAAACCCTGCGAGCATTTTTCCGGGGGCTGGCAAATGCGCATCGCCCTGGCCAAACTGCTGCTGCAGCGACCCACCCTGCTGCTGCTCGATGAGCCGACCAATCACCTCGATCTGCCCGCACGAGACTGGCTGGAGGACTACCTGCTGGCTTATCCGCACGCGGTGGTGCTGGTGTCGCATGACCGGTTTTTCCTGGACAAGGTGGTAGGACGGATCGTCGAAATATGGAACGGCGAATTGACCGAATACCCGGGCAACTATTCAAAATATCTCCTGGCGCGGGATGAGCGGGTTGCTGCGCTCAAGGCCGCCAAGAAGCAGCAGGATGAGGAGATCGCGCGTACCGAGGCTTTCATCAGCCGGTTCCGCTATCAGGCCAACAAAGCGGCGCTGGTTCAGAGCCGGGTCAAGCAGTTGGAAAAGGTCGAGCGGATCAGCCTGCCGCCTGAGAGAAAAAGGATCTCATTTACTTTTCCGCCACCACCCAAGGGGGGGCGCATTGCCCTCGAACTCAAGGGTGCGGCGCAGAGTTACGGATCTCTGCAGGTGTTACGTGATGTCGATCTGCTGATTGAACAGGGCGAGAGAGTTGCGCTGGTCGGGCCCAACGGAGCCGGCAAGTCAACCCTGATGCGCCTGCTGGCGGGAACAGAGGCCCCCGTCGCGGGTAGGCGCGAAGAAGGACATAATCTGATTCTGGCCTATTTTGCCCAGGATCAGGCGGCGGAATTGAACCCGAAACGGGACGTCTATGCGGAACTGTCAGCCGATGCCCCTTTCGCCATGGTGCCGAAACTGCGCAACATTCTCGGGGCGTTTCTGTTTTCCGGGGATGACGTGGAAAAAAGAATTTCAGTTCTTTCCGGCGGTGAGCGCAACCGTCTGGCGCTGGCAAAACTTCTGCTGCGGCCAGCCAACCTGCTTCTGCTCGATGAGCCGACCAATCACCTCGATCTGCAGTCGAAACAGGTTCTGCTTGATTCCCTCAAGGGCTACAGCGGCACCATCGTGTTTGTTTCCCATGACCGGTATTTTGTCGACCAGCTGGCAACCAGGGTTCTCGAGGTTGGGCAGGGCCGGGTAGTGAGCTATCTCGGCAACTACGAAGATTTTTTGCGGGCCAAGGAAGGGCTCGGTGACCACAGTCACAGTCGCCAGCGTGTTGAACAGCAGGCCGAGGTCAGTGCTGACAGTGAATTGCCCTTCGACAAGGATGCCAGACTTCAGGCCCATGCCGAGCGGAAAGAGCGTCAGCGGCAAGAGCGCAAACTGCAGAAGGAAGTTGAGTTTCTGGAGTCCTGCATCGAATCGCTGGAAGGTCAACTCATCGATTTGGAACAAACGATGGCTGATCCTGATCTTTATCAGGATCAGCAACGTTGGAAAGAGGTGAGCAGCGAACACGCACACCTGAAGCAGGAGCTGGAAAAGACATACGGGCGCTGGGAAAAGCTGCAGGAACAGGTATGAGTTGACGAAAGCCTTTCGTCGTTGTTGTCGCGGGCGTAGCCGAAAAGGTCGGTAAGTCAACGATCGCCAATAATCTTGCGGTTTATCTGAAGGCCCTTCGTGAAGATCTTCCGGTCACCCTGATCTCTTTTACCAAGGGTCCCGCGCTGGACGCAATGTTCTCGCTGAAAGATGGCAGTGCAGCGACCGTGGTGGATTTGCTCGCCGTTGGTGACCTGGCGAGAGTATCGCGGTTGGGGCAGTTCGGTGTCTTTTATCTGTCGGCGCGTGAGCAGCCGCAGCAGATCGGTGATACCACCCGCCTGCGGCGGGTTCTTGGCCGGGATAATCGCGGCGGTATCGTTATTTTCGATGCCGGAAACGAAGAGAATGATCTCTGGCGTTCAGCTGTCTGGGCTGCGGACCTGGTCTTGGCGCCGATCGGCGAACATCGATCTTTGACAAAACTCAGCATGTTGCGGCGCACCCTTACAGAGGGTGGTGGTCAGCAGGAAATGCTTTGGTTACTCCCGAGCCAGTTGGGCGATCCGGCTGATGGCACCAGTGACGAGGACCTGCAACAGTTATTGCGTTTTGCTGCCGAAGAACGGGGATGTCAGGTTTTGAAACACTCTCTGAGTGAAGACCAGCGCGTCCACCTGCAGGCGACCGGACAGAACCGTACGGTTCTGACGCGATTACCCGGGAGCCATGTCCACGGTGAACTCCGCCGGCTGGCCGATTTCGTTCTGCGTAAATACGCCGATGGCCCGGATGCAGATTGTCAGAGCCGCCGGATGCTGGCTGACGGATTGTTGCCCCGACGTGCTCGTAGGGTTGACCTGGTCTGCCCTCTCTGTGCGTTGTCGGCGATCGGGCCGCAGGTGCATTACCTTGAGGCTTTACCTGGCCGTTATCGTGCTTTGCTGCATGCCGACTGTCTGGAAAACCTGCTGCAGGGGACCGGGCTTCGCTCCTTTATGCCGCTCAGCGGTCTTTTGCTGGTGGAGACAGGTGTAGAAGGGGAAGGTTTGCGCAGTCAGATTCGGCTGCTGCTGCCGGGAGAGCGGGGGGGCTTTGCCGAGCAGGAACTCCTTTTACCGCAGAGTAACTCAGGGTGGGATGCCCTGTTGCGGGCAGTCACCGGTCTTAGCCTGAATGAGCAGGCCCCGGGGGTCCTGATCGTTTCGGCACGAGGAGAGGCCGCCGTGCTGTTGGGTCCGGGGCGGTACCAGCTTTATCAGGAGCAGAAGCGGAACGTCCTGCAGCGCCTCCGCAGTGAGGAGTACTGATCAGTGGCCCTTGCTGTCGGTTCATGGCTGCAGAGCAAGTCTGGCTTTTTGGATCTTGCTGCAATGAGATTGACAATTCCCTGTGAGTGCCTTTTAATACCTGTTGGGCTGTTTGCCATAAGCTGATAGGGACTTTTTATGATATTTCTCCCCCGCGGAAATCCAGTCAAAGAAAAGGTCAATCCGGCGAGGGTTAATCTTCCTGAGGCTATGGGGAAACTCAGGGGAGGGTCTTTTTCAGGCTATATGCGTTTTGACAGTGACGAAGGGACCGGCGTCGTTATCTTTGAAAAGGGTCGCTTGATCAGTGCGCTTTTCCAGTACCGCAAAAGTGACAAACGGCTGATCGCTTATGATGCGATTGCGCGGATTTTTGAGATTTCCATCCAGGGTGCTGCCGAACTGAATATCTACCGGGTCGATGCGGAACTTGCACTCGGTATTCACGGCCTGTTGCATGGCGATTATGTCTACCGGGGGCAGGAGATAAAACTCGTCGATGTCTGTTCATTGCTCGAAACCATAAAAAGAACCTGCCTTACAGGTTGCCTGCGTGTTTATGCCGAAGACAAAGTCTCTTTGATTTTTTATGAAGAGGGTTGTGCCAAGGGATTTTTTCTCGATGGTTTCAGCCGACTGCAGCAGATGGCAGATGTCGGCAAGTCCGTTGCAAAACTTCCCGGCGCCAAACTTGATCTGTTGGCGACCAGGCACTCGGATGAAATTGTGCTTGCTGATTTGATGGCCTCCGCTGACCTCGGGACGATCTGGCGCAAATTGCGCAGCGCGGTGAACTGAGAACGCTTCAGGGGAAATATAACTCTGTTTTTCTCTGGATTCTCATCTTGCCGGCCTGACTCATTTCCCTGCATTTCAGTTTTCTGCTTTGCACCTGATACGCTGAACTCTGCTGACTTGCCAGTCGGGCAGATAATTGTGCTAATATTAATCCTTGCGCCCGTTCTGCAGCCCAGGGTTTGCCACTATCGGCTAAAATTGGCCACTTGAGCGTTTTCTGGACTCAGTTTTTCGGCCAAACCTGCTTTATTCTTGACCGTTTTGCATGTTTGAACTATATCTAGGCAGGTATGTCAAACAATGGTTTCTTATCGCTAAAATTTATTCTGTCGGAGGTTCCTCAATGAAAAAGATCAGTGCTCTCTTTGTAGCGGTTGCTCTGTCCCTGGTCCTGACCGCCAGCGGTTTCGCGGCTGACACCATCAAGCTCGGCGTTGCCGGTCCCCACAGCGGAGACCTTGCTCCCTACGGTATCCCGGCGATGAAAGCTGCCCAGTTGGTCGTGAAAAAAGTCAATGCGTCCGGCGGTGTGCTTGGCAAACAGGTCGAACTGCTGATCCAGGACGATCAATGTAAACCGGAAATTGCAACCAACACGGCAACCAAGCTGGTCACCGAAGGCGCCAATGTTGTGCTTGGTCATATCTGCTCTGGTGCGACCAAGGCGGCTCTCGGTATCTACAAGGATGCCAAGATTCCGGTTATGTCTCCCTCGGCGACCAACCCACCGCTGACCCAGAGTGGTGATTATCCGAATTTCTTTCGGACCATCGCTTCCGACGATATGCAGGCCAAAATGGCCGTCGATTTCGCCATTAATGATCTGGGTCTGAAGAAGATTGCCGTTCTGCATGACAAGGGTGACTATGGCAAGGGCTTTGCCGAGTTTGCCAAGAAGTTCCTCGAAGAGTCAGGCAAGGCAGAAGTGGTTCTGTTTGAAGGGGTAACCCCCGGCGCAATCAACTATGATTCAATTGTTGGTAAGATCCGTCGTGAAAATGCCGAAGCTCTTATTTTCGGTGGGTATCATCCCGAAGCATCAAAGCTGGTCTCCTCCATGAAGCGCAAGAGGGTGACGGCGGTTTTTATTTCTGACGATGGTGTAAAAGATGACAGCTTCCTCAAGGTTGCAGGTTCTGCCGCCGAAGGTGCTTATGTCACCGGTCCCCGCGACCTCTCCAGCATTCCTTTGAATGCGGCTGCGACTGAAGAGTTCAAAGCCGAGTACGGGACAGACCCGGGTGCATTTTTCCAGGAAGGTTACTCGGCGGCTCTGGCTCTTCTTACTGCTGTTGAAAAGGCAGGGAGTACCGATTACGATGCGGTGACCAAGGCTCTGCGCAGCGAGTATGTTGAGACTCCGGTTGGCAAAATCAAATTTGATGGAAAAGGGGATGCTGAAGGTGTTGGCTTCTCGGTTTACAAGGTCGAGAATGGCGCTTTCACAGAGCTTAAATAACTGAATTGACACGTTGCAGCGAAAAACCTGAATATCGGGGCGCTGCAGGATAAGACCCCCTCAGGGGGCTGGCGTGCTAGCCAGCCCCCTGAAACTTTGTTTACAGCTTGAAAATTCCTGTTTTTCGAGGGTTTTCTCTAAGCTAAAAAAGCTAGCCGGCGGAACTGAAACTCCGACTAAACTCTTTGCTGTGCGGTAGTACTCATTATGGATTATTTTCTCGAACTTTTTTTCGGTGGACTGACCCGGGGCAGCATCTATGCCCTGATCGCCCTCGGGTACACTATGGTTTACGGCATTATTCAGCTGATCAATTTTGCCCATGGTGAAATTTATATGATCGGAGCTTTCGTGGCACTTATTGTCGCGGGGGTTTTGACTATCTACGGTTTTTCCGGAATTTCGATCCTGGTCATTGCCGGCATTATTGCCGTTATCTATGCCAGCGCTTATGGCTATACGCTTGAGAAAATTGCCTACCGACCGCTACGTGGAGCACCTCGCTTGTCACCATTGATTAGTGCCATCGGGATGTCGATATTTTTACAGAATTACGTGCTGCTTGCTCAAACCCCTGACTTTCTGCCTTTCCCCCGTCTGATCCCTGACTTTGCATTCATGGAACCGGTGGCTCATATCATCGGTTCACCGGAACTGGTGATTCTGGTTGTCACGATCGCGACTATGGTGGGACTAACCGTGCTGATCAAATATACTAGGATCGGCAAGGCTATGAGGGCAACTCAGCAGGACATGAGTATGGCACGACTGGTAGGGGTTAACGTCGACCGGATCATTTCTTTGACTTTCGTTATCGGTTCCGCTCTTGCGGCTATTGGCGGCGTACTGGTGGCCTCCTATATGGGGCAGGTCAACTTTTATATCGGTTTTCTGGCCGGAGTCAAAGCATTTACCGCTGCGGTGCTGGGCGGCATCGGTTCAATTCCTGGAGCGGTCCTTGGTGGGTTGGTTCTCGGTTGGACCGAGAGCTTTGCCGCCGGGTATGTTTCCAGTGATTATGAAGACGTGTTAGCCTTCGGTCTGCTGGTGCTGATCCTGATCCTGCGTCCGTCCGGAATTCTTGGTAAAGCGCGAAAGCAGAAGGTGTAACGGGTGACAGATATGCTGAAAGATTTTAAACAATCAATCCTGATTTCGATCTGGTTTGTTTTTCTGACTTTTCCGCTGATGGTCGTGCGCGTCAATACCATGAACAATGTGGTTGAATGGCGCTGGATGAACTTGATCTGGGTTGCGATTGGAGCCTTTGTTCTGTCCTACGCCTGGCGCTATATGCTGGCACGTAAACATGCAAAAATGAAGGTAGCCGAGGAAGGGGTACGGCAGCAGAGCAAGGTACAACTTCTGCTTGAGGATATGTCTTTTCGCTACAAGGCGATGGGAGTTCTGTTGATTATTGCTCTGGCGTTTCCACAGATTTTCGATACCTACCAGACGACGATCATGATTTCGGCACTTATCTACGTGGTCCTTGGCCTTGGCTTGAATATCGGCGTCGGCCTGGCAGGATTGCTCGATCTCGGTTATGTCGCCTTCTTTGGGGTCGGTGCCTATTCCTATGCACTGCTCAATCATCATTTTGATTTCGGCTTCTGGATGACCCTGCCGATCGGTGGCCTCCTCGGCTGTCTGTTCGGAGTTCTCCTCGGATTTCCCATATTAAGATTACGGGGCGATTATCTGGCGATCGTCACCCTTGGTTTCATTATGATCTTTAAGACCGTAATGGAAAATTGGAGCGAGTTGTCCTTTGGACCGAGCGGCATCGCCAACATTGACAGGCCCGGACTGTTCGGTATTGATATGAATCTTGACGCTTCAACGATCTATATCTATTACATTATGGTGGCGATGGTGGTGTTTACCATTCTGGTCACGATGCGTTTGCGTAACAGTCGTATCGGCCGAGCCTGGATCGCATTGCGTGAGGATGAAATTGCTTGTGTCGCCATGGGCATTGATATGGCCCGAACAAAGTTGTCTGCCTATGCGCTGGGTGCTTTCTGGGCCGGTATGGTCGGGGTGCTGTTTGCGGCCAAGACCACTTTTATCAACCCGGCCAGTTTTACCTTTATGGAGTCGGCAATCATCCTTTCTATCGTGGTTCTCGGTGGGATGGGTTCAATCCTTGGCGTCATTCTCGGCGCTTTTATTCTTATCCTACTGCCGGAGTATATGCGAGCATTCTCCGAATATCGGATGCTGGCGTTCGGTGCAGCAATGGTGTTGATGATGATTTTCCGACCTCAGGGGATTATCAGCAATATTCGCCAGAAGTACGAATATAAAGGCTTGAAAGAAGAGACCGAAAATGGCTGAACAACACAGATTACTCGAAGTAAAAGGGTTGACCATGGATTTCGGCGGGTTGCGTGCCGTCGACAGCGTTTCTCTAGAGGTGCATGAGGGGGAGATTGCTGCCCTGATCGGTCCCAACGGCGCAGGGAAAACCACCTTTTTTAATTGCGTCACCGGGATCTATAATCCGACCAAGGGGGATATCCTTCTGCACCCGAAAGGCTTGCCGACCCGCCGCTTGAACGGTTTGAAACCGAACAAGGTGACATAAATGGGACTGGCACGGACCTTTCAAAATATCCGTCTATTTTCTGACATGACAGTGCTGGAAAATGTCATGATCGGTCGGCACTGCCGGACAAAATCAGGCATCTTCCGGTCTATCGTTCGTGGCAAGGGGGTGCGTGAAGAGGAGCAGGAGATCGTCGAATCAAGTTATCAGTTGCTACAGAAGGTCGGTCTGGCAGAATTTACCAATGAATTTGCCAAGAACCTGCCCTATGGTGCCCAGCGCCGCCTTGAAATAGCGCGGGCCATGGCGACCGATCCGTTTCTGCTGCTGCTTGATGAACCGGCCGCCGGTATGAACCCCCAAGAGACTTCCGATCTGGATCACTTGATCTGTAAGATCAGCGAAGAAGATCGGATCGCTATCCTGTTGATCGAGCACGACATGAAACTGGTTATGAATATTTCTAATCCCATTTACGTCATGGAGTATGGCAAAAAAATCGCTGAAGGGAGTCCTCAGCAAATCAAGGATAATCCAAAGGTGATTGAAGCCTACCTGGGAGAGGAAACCGATGCTTAAAGTCAAGAATATCCAGACCTTCTATGGCAATATTCAGGCCCTCAAGGATGTCTCTATCGAGATCCATGAAGGGGAGATCGTCACCTTGATCGGGGCCAACGGTGCGGGTAAAACCACCACCCTGATGTCGATCTGCGGCATTACCCCGCCCCGTTCTGGAGAAATCCTGCTCGATGGTGATCCGATCCATGGCATGAGTGCCGATAAGGTTGTCCAGCAGGGGATTGTCCAGGTGCCGGAAGGACGACGGATCTTCCCCGATATGACGGTGCAGGAAAATCTTGAGATGGGTGCATTCCTGCGGAACAACAAGCAACTGGTTCAGCAGGATATGAACTATGTGATGACCCTCTTCCCCATCCTTGAAAAGCGGAGAAATCAGCTGGGTGGAACCCTGTCCGGTGGTGAGCAGCAGATGTTGGCGATCTCGCGGGCATTGATGGCGCGGCCTCGAATCCTTCTGCTGGATGAGCCATCGCTCGGTCTGGCCCCGCTGATCATCAAGCAGATTTTTGATATCCTGCGCCAGATCAACAAGGAGAGTAACACCACGATCTTCCTGGTGGAGCAGAATGCGAACCAGGCCCTGAAATTGGCCGATCGTGGCTATGTCATGGAAAACGGACGTATCACTCTTGTCGATTCGGCAGATAGCCTGCTGGAGAACGATGACGTCCGCAAAGCCTATCTGGGTCTCTAGCGGTATATTCCGGAACTGAACGAAAAAGGGCTCCCGCGGGAGCCCTTTTTCGTTCAGTTCCGGGTGGGTCGTGATTCATGTATTGAACGAACAAAGCTCGTCCCAGGGTCTTTTAATCGAACCCACTGTTTACACACGATTGTCCCGCTGGCCTGTTGGCGCGATTGCTGAAGCTCAAACGACAATGTGGTATGCTAGTCAATCATGCCGCTGGAAACTCTGTATTTCCGGATCAAGGATCGCCAGGATGAAAGACTATTTCACTGTTACCAGAAAGGTGGCCTTTGGTTACCTGGTCATTCTTTTTTTCAGCCTTGCGGCCATTGTTTACGCTCTCACTAATTTTCACCAACACAATCGCCAGACGCAAAGCCTGGTCGGTTCACAATTTAAAGTGTTTCCGTTGCTGCGGGATTTAAGGCAGAACCTGCTTGCTCAGGAAAAACTGGAAAAGCAGTTGCTGATCCTGCACGAGGAAGAATTTCTCGACCTTCTGGGGTTGCGCCTCGTCGATTTTGAACAGCTTGTCGATAAAGTCGACGGCGGTTTTCCCGACAGCTATCGACAGCCACTTAGCCCTGTTCTGCAGCAATATACACAGGAAATTAACTCGTTTATGGACGCTCTCTCAGATGATCACTGGCAGCAGGCTGATACATTGTCCTCACAGATGACCAGCCCGTTGCGCAGCCAGCTTTTTGATCTTCTCTCGGAGGTCCGAGACAGTCATCAGCGGGCGATCGATCTCAGCCTGAGAGACCTGTCCAGGCAGAGTGGCGAAGCCTATCGTTTTACCCTGATTATTTCGCTGGTGGGTATTCTGTTGTCCGCGCCGGTTGCATTGACCGTGATATACAGCATCCAGCGCTCGGTCAGGGCACTGCAGAAAGCGACCCGGGAAATCGCCGAGGGGAGCTTCGATTCAAAGTTGGATATCCGCGGCCGGGATGAGTTCGGTCTGCTGGCCCTGGATTTCGCCAGCATGGGACGCAAGCTACGAGAATTGGAGCAACTCCGTCTTGATGCCAACCCCTTGACCAACTTGCCAGGAAATCTCGCTATCGACCGTGAACTCGAGCGGCGAATCCAGCAGCAGAAACCTTTTTCACATCTGTATATCGATCTTGATAATTTCAAGGCTTACAGTGACCGTTACGGCTATCAGGCCGGGAGTGATGTCCTCGCGAAAGTCGGCGGACTGATACAGGATGTGGCGAGAAGAGAAGGCACAAAAGAGGACCTGGTAGGTCATATCGGTGGTGATGACTATGTTGTCCTGACCAGCCCGGAGCTTGCGGAAAAAATATCCCAGACTCTGGTTGACGCTTTTGATCGCATGGTCCCAGAATTCTACAGCAGTGAGGACCGCGAAAAAGGCAGTTTCACCGGGACTGATCGCTACGGGGTAGAGCGGGAGTTCCCGCTGCTGACGATCTCTATAGCGATTACCAACTCGGAGAATTTTGAGCAGCCCTCCCTGCTGGCGATCAGCCGTGAATCTGCCAGCATGAAGCAGCATCTGAAAAACATCACAGGGAGTAACTACCTGGTTGACCGCCGCAAGCAATTTGTTGGAGAATCACAATAATTAAAATAAAAAAATAAAAAATATCAAAACATTTTATTCTTCTCTCTCGAACCTCACCTTTATTTGCCTTTCCTGATATTTTCCGATAAATCGCTAATTGCTCGTAATTGAATATAAATATTGTTTATGCCGGTTTGTTTTTGTGTGAATCCCGATTTAGTTAATATGTATTTTTATCTATTTAACGAATAAAAATCGGAAATTAATCATTGAAATAATTCATAATAATATGTTAATTGTTCTTTACTTTTTTTTGGGTAAGACTCATTTAGGGAAGTAAATCATTTTTCAGGAGGAGTTTCATGCACAAGGGAATTTTAGTTGTACTGATGGTATTGCTATTGTCGCCGTTGCAGGCAGCGGCGTTTGATGTCGCGCAGTTGCAGATTAATGGATTCCTGTCTCAGGGATATCTCGACAGCAGCGAAAACAGCTTCCTGGCTGGCGACTCTGTGGATGGGACAACAGAGTTCAATGAAGTAGGGATTGCAGTCAGCACCCAGATCAGTGATAAGCTGCGCGCCGGAATGCAGCTTTTATCTCGCGATCTCGGCAATGTGGGAAATAATGAGGTCCGACTCGACTGGGGCTTTGCTGACTATCGCCATGAAGATTATCTCGGTGTACGGATAGGTAAGGTTAAGCTGCCGATGGGCCTGTATAATGAGGGTCGCGACACTGACATGCTACGCCCGATGGTCTTCCTGCCCCAGAGTATTTATGATGAAACCAAGCGAGATCTGCTGGTGGCTTACCAGGGGGGCGGTCTCTACGGTAACCTCTCTTTCGGTGTGCTTGGCGATCTGGATTATCATGGATTTTACGGTGGGATTAACATTGGCGACGAATCTCTGTTGATCAATGCCCTTCAGCAAAATGCCTCGTTCACCCTGACCAGCGCCAACGCGACTGGTCCTTTAGGGTTTGCCGACCAGTACAAGGTCAACAACGTTGAAGTGGACAACGATTACATCGCGGGTGGTGGCTTGGTACTTAATTCCGCCCTTGACGGACTTCGGCTCGGTGTGTCATGGCTGACTGTCCAGAATCAGCTTTCTTACAGTGGTATGATCACCGAGTCGCAAATGAATCCCGGTATGCCACCGACACCAAATACCAGCCCCGATATCATTGGTACCATTCCTCCAAGTGTGGGGCAACTGAACAATGAAGCCACGTACGTGGCTTCATTGGAATATGTATATGAGAACCTTACCCTTGTCGGCGAGTATTCTGAAACAGAAAGAAAGCAGAAGTTTGGCAATATCACCGCGATTGACGCAACCTCGCAATCCTACTACGTGATGGCCGCCTATACGTTCATGGATCGGATGACCGTTTCAGCCCTTTACGATGTCTATTACTCTGACAAGGATGACAAGGACGGTGATGCGTTTGCTGCCACCAGTCCCAGCCGGCAGGACTTTTTCAGCTGGCGTAAGGATCTGGGTGTCGGTGTCCGTTACGACATCACCCCCAACTGGCTGGTCAAGGCGGAATACCACGATGTTGATGGCGCCGCGCTGTTCCTGACGACGGTGAACGATCCTGCCGAACTGGAGCAGGACTGGGATTACTTTGTTGTCAAAACGTCGGTCAACTTCTAAGAGGAGGTAGCAGATGAAAATCAAAATTGTCCTTATGCTCGTTGCCGCTGCCTTCGTCTTTTCGAATGTCGCTCTGGCCGCAGACTATGTCCTGGTTGTGAACAAAGGTAATGCCGTTTCGAGCATTGATGCGAAAGACGCTAAGAAGATTTTTCTCGGGAAAAAGTCGTCCTGGAACAATGGTGAGCGGATTGTTCTCTACAGTCAGCAGAATCAGACGCTGACCGAGGCGTTCAGCGAAGGTGTGGTCAGGAAATCAGCTCAACAGTTCATGGTTTTCTGGAAGAAAGCTCTCTTTACCGGAACAGGCAAACCGCCAGTCGAAGTCTCCGATGATGCCCAGATGAAGCAGGCTATTGCAGCTGATCCCAAAGGGATTGGATATATCAGTGCATCGGCAATGGACGGTACGGTTAAGCAGCTCATTATCAATTAACACCAATCACTCAGCTCCGGCTACGTACCGGAGCTGAGTCGTTAGAAAGTGTGGAATCCTATGTTCGGTAGCATTCGTGCAAAACTCTGGCTCTGTGTTGGGCTCGGCTTTGTCGGTTTCGCGATAGCAACGGCGTTCACTTACATGTCCAGTGCACAACTTTCATCGGGTATCGATCTGGTTGGCTCTCGCGACTTTCCACTGGCGATGAAGAGCGCTGAATCGCTGAATCTCTACAAGAAGCAACAGGGCTTATATGAGGAAGCGGTGTTGATCGGAGATGAGGATGCTGTTGCTGAAGCTGATCGCATCGGCGCTCTTATAGCTGACTCCTTACACGGCATGGCACAGCTTGATCAGCACAAGAAAGATGCGCTGCTGCGCCTGGCAGACCAGCATAAATATTATACGGAGCAGGCGACAAAAAACTATGGGCTGCTGGCGGATGGTGAAGAAGGCGCTACGCTGATCGAGGCGATCCAGAAGACCGGACAGTTGCAGCGGGAATTGTTGCCCAGATTTGAAGAGCTGGCGGAAAATTTCAGATCACAGGTTGAGGTTAAGATTGCTGACAACCGCGCGGTTGCAGTTAAAAACTCATCAACCCAGATCTGGATCTTTCTGATTGTGTTCGTCCTGTCAGGGATTGCGATCCGCTTCATCTCCAATCGGCTGCTGATCAGCCCAATCTTAAGAATTCACGCGATGGTCGGCCAGCTGAGTGATGGCGATGTCGGCAAGCACAACCGCGTGCAGCTGGACTCCAGGGACGAAATCGGGGACTTGGCCGCTGAGTTGAATCAACTTGCTGACAGTATGTACGACCGGTCAGAACTGGCGCAGGAAATCGCAACCGGAAATCTCAACGTCGTTGTCGAACTGGAATCTGAAAAGGATATCCTGGGGGATGCACTGAGTGGCATGGTCGGCAGTCTCGGCCAGATTGCGACACGCCTGAGGGACGCAACGGCACATGTGGCTGGGGGTGCAGGACAGATTTCGCTCTCCTGCCAATCATTGTCTGATGGCAGCTCGCAGCAGGCAGCATCCGTCGAGGAGGTCTCGGCGGCAATGGCGCAGATGCTGGCCAATGTCCAGCAGAGTGCCCAGAATGCCAGCGAAACGGAGCGGATGTCGAGGGCTGCTGCAGAAGAGGCGGCGACAGGGGGGCAGGCCGTCGAGGAGACGGTCACGGCCATGCGAGAGATCACCGGCAATGTCTCGATTATTGAGGAAATAGCCCGTCAGACCAACCTGTTGGCCCTGAATGCCGCCATCGAAGCGGCCCGTGTCGGGGAGCAGGGCAAGGGGTTTGCCGTGGTGGCCTCGGAGATCCGTAAACTGGCTGAACGGAGCCAGGAGGCAGCTGCCCAGATCGGCGATATGTCATCTTCGAGTATTGAAGTCGCAGAGCGCGCCGGTTCAATGCTGGCGACCCTGGTACCGAAAATTCAGAAGACCGCCGAGCTTGTGCAGGAGATCGTTGCATCGAGCAAGGAACAGGAATCCGGAACCGACCAAGTCAGCCTGGCGGTGCAGAAACTTGATCAGATCATCCAGGAAAATGCCGCCTCTGCGGAAGAGATGGCTTCAACGGCGGAGGAACTCTCTGCCCAGTCTGAACAGTTGAAAGAAATGACCGGTTTTTTCAAGATGAAAGACAAGCAGGTCTTTCAGAACCCGCCGCAGGTTGCCAGCAAAGTTATATCGGTAGTGCCGCATCCAATGAAAAAAGAGCAGCACAAAATTGCTCAGCAGCCGGAGTTGCCACCGGTCATTGACCTGGGGGAAGAAGATACTCTGGATGAAGAATTTGAAAAATTCTGATTAATTATTTCCTAAACAGGACAAGGGTGCTCAGAATTGTGTTCCTTTGTCCTGTTTTTCCTCTTTCTGCCAGCTTTTTTCTCCCGTTCTAACAATAACTGTTGTCATATAGTTCAGCTCCTGGGGAGCCCAAAGTTCAAGATCCTCAACCACCAGTTCCTGTGCCCCGTGTTCGACACAGCTGACCAGCCTGCTTGACGAGAGCAGATTTTTGTTTTTCAACAACGCTATCAAGTCAACAATTACCCCGGCCGCTTTGTAGAGGACCAGCGTTTCACAATGACTGAGCGCGTTCTCCACAGCCTTCAGGTCGGTCGCCGACATCAGTGTCAAGCGGTCCTCTTGCAGGGTCAGTGGATCGTGAAACCGGCTGGCCCCGATCTGGAAGGCACTGATGCCGGGTATAATGTGAATTTTCTCCTTTGCCAATCTTTCAGACAGACCATAGAGCAGGTAGCTGGTTGTCGCAAATATCAGCGGGTCGCCGATGGTGATCATCGCCACCGATCTGCCCTGCTGCAACTCTTGCATTACCTCTTCGGCAACCCTGCGCCATCGTTCCTGGGTGTTGCTGCCGTTACGCTGCATCGGGTAGTTGACAGTCATGACCTCCTGCTGGTGGAGGTAGGGTGCGATAGCATTGAGTGCCAACGAGCGGTTGCTCCCCTTGGCCTGCGGCGTGAGGATGACATCAACCGCTTCAATGATATTGACCGCGCGAACTGTCAGCAGATCTGGTGAGCCGGGGCCGATGCCGACGGCATAGAAGTGTCCGGGTTGGATTTTCTGCATAGAAAAACTTTCTTGTGATGGTCTCGCCGGGGTCCTTGAAACGTCCGAGCCGGGGTTATTTGTAGTTTGAAAAAAACCTGTTCAGCGCCAAAATATTATCAAAGCTTAGGGTGTTTGCCCGGGAATATTGCAGTTGTTCGACCCGCAGATACGCGGACTGCAATGCGCGATACTGCCCTCGCTCACGTGGCGGGGTCGGCTGCTGGTTCATCGGTCCGACCTGCCAGATGTAGATGTCAGGTTGTAGCGCCAGAACCGCTTCCGGGTTGAACCGAAGCAACTTGCGGTTGCCGCCGCTTATAAAGTTACCACCCGCCGTGTTGATCATGTCGGCAATGATATTGCTGCTGCCGGCGATAGTCAGAGGAACTTCGCTGATTTCATAAATGACCCGCGGCGATTCCACCAGGGGTTGCAGTTTCTCCAGTTTCTCTCGCTGCATTTCGATCAGGTCGAGCGCCTGCTGCTCCCTGCCGATCAGCCTCGCCAGATCACGTGTCTGTTCAAGAATTTCTGCGAGACGGGTCGGGTTGTAGAAGAAGATATCAGCATTAATTTTCTCTGCCATCTCGTGGGAAAAGAACCTGTTTGAAGAAATGATCAGCAGATCGGGATCGAGTGCTGTAATCAGTTCCAGGTTCGGCCGGATATGCGAGCCGATCTGCTGTGCCTTCGGAAATTCCGTAACGTTACGGGTTTTACCGACGACCAGCTCTGCGGCACCCAGTTTGTCGATGATGTCCGCCGCGGCCGGAGCGAGTATAACGATCCGGTCCGCGGCATAACTAGTTGTGCTGAAAAGTAAAAGCAGCAGCGCCGCGAGTAACCTGTACATCGTACGTCTCCGTCAGCAATTCCGGGGTGAGTTGTGCCCGGGGGACATCGGCCAGCAGTCTGCCCTTTTTGAGCAGCAGGAAACGGTCAAAGAAGCGTTCAGCAAGACTGATATCGTGCACCGGTGAGATGACCGTCTCGCTTCTGCCGGACAGCAGCTTGAAAATCTCCAGGGTATGACGGATGTCGAGACTGGCATTGGGCTCATCCAGGAAAATAATCGGGGCGTCCTGATTGAGTACCCTGGCCATCATTACCCGGCGTTTCTCCCCCCCGGAAAGCTGGTTAAAAGGTCGTTTGCGCAAGTTGAGCAGGTCGAGATCCTGCATCTGCTGTTCACTCAGCCGCCAGTCCTCGTCGCTGAAACTGTTCCCGCGGGTATGCGGATAACGGCCGAATAGCACCACTTCTTCGACACTGAAAGGGAAAATAACTTCGGCAAACTGGGGCAGAAGGGCAAAAATAAGCGCCCGGTCCGCAACTGGAATTTTGTCGAGTTGGCGTTCGTTATAAGAGATTCTGCCATGACCGTGCAAAGAGCCGCAGAGCAGGTGCAGCAGGGTGCTTTTGCCGCTGCCGTTCTCTCCAAGAATGGCAACTTTCTCTCCCGGAGCGATAACCAGCTGATCCAGCGTCAGCTGGAATTTGCCACGCTGAAAGTTCAGATATTCTATCCGCAGCTCAGCCATGCCAGAACCTTTCGCGTCGGGTCTTCAGCAGATAGAGGAAGAAGACGCCACCGAGCAGGGCCGTAATAATACCGACCGGGAGTTCTGCACCGCCGGGGATAATTGAGCGAGAGGCCGCATCGGCAAAAATCAGCAGCAGGGCACCCAGCAGCATGGAGAAGAACAGATTCTGGCGCATGTCACTGCCGAACAGGCTGCGGGCAACATGTGGCACGATCAATCCGACAAAACCGATGATTCCGGTATGGCTCACCGCGACGGCAACCAGGGTTGTGGCGACGATGAAGGCAATTGTCCGCAGCCGCTCGACGTTGACCCCCAGGCTCTGCGCCGAGTGTTCATCAAGGGCCAGCATATTGAGCTGCAAAGCGCGGACTGAGAAGAGCAGATAGGCGATCAGCAGGGTCGCCGTACAGAGCATCAGTTTGCCCCAGTCAATGACGAAAAAGCCTCCCATCAACCAGAAGACAATCGAGGAGAGGGAGTCTTCAAAAAAATACTTGGCGAAGCTGATTACCGAAGAGGCGACGATGTTCATCACCACGCCCGCGAGAATCATCGTCACCGGGTTGATGACGCCGTTGGTTTTCGACAGCCGATAGACTATGAGCAGACCGAGCAGCCCGGTTGCGAGTGCAGTGATCGGAACCAGCGGCAGTGGCAGGCCGAAGGCGATCGCCAGCACCGCTCCGAGAGCCGAAGAGCTGGCCGCGCCTGTGGTGAAGCTGTCGGCCAGGGGGTTTTTCAGGGTCAGTTGGTAGACGCTTCCCGAAAGGCCGAGCATTGCGCCGATGACCGCTGAAAATAGCACCCGGGGAAGGCGTAGTGAAAGCATAATATCCCGCTCCACCGCGGACATTTCGAACGGATTGATGGCGGTAGATCCGATCAGGCATGAACCGGCCAGGCTGAGCAGGAAAATTATCAAGACTAACTTTTTCATAGTGTGAGCTACAATATGCTTTCTGGCTCAAAATAGATGAAATCAGATTTCAACACGGCTGACAATCCGTTTTGCAATCAGGAACAGTCCGAGCAGAATTCCGAGCAGGACGACATAAAGCGCATAGTTGATCTCCATCCCGGGCGTCAGGGTGGTACGGATCAGCTGGGTCGAATAGGTCAGCGGGAAGATGCTGGCCACCACCCTGATTGCCAGCGGCATCTGGTCTACCGGAAAGAAGGTTCCGGAGAGGAACATCATCGGAGTGATCAGAAAGGCATTGATGGTTGCCTGGTCGCTGTGGCTTTTGACGACCATCGCGGCGATGAAACCGAGCAGGGCAAAAATCGCCAGATGCAGCAGCAGGGCCGGTAGGAACAGTATGCTGAAACGCAGGTCAATGCTACACAGCAGACTGTAACCGCCGATGATCAGAACCGGGATCAGTCCCCGGGTGATTCCATAGCATACTTCGCCAACGACAATCTGCCAGC
The DNA here is from genome assembly GCA_002869695.1 of Desulfuromonas sp. GTDB lineage: Bacteria > Desulfobacterota > Desulfuromonadia > Desulfuromonadales > Geopsychrobacteraceae > BM509. The sequence continues at coordinate 29,746 of PKUD01000014.1, forward strand.
GCGGTAGCGGTGCCAGCAGGTATTCCTCAAACACCTTGAAATAGAAGCGCGAGATATTGATTTCGGTGGAGATGCCATAGGACTGGTTCATGCTGCTCATGGTCAGCAGGCCCGGCAACAGAAATGCGAGGTAGTCGACGCCGCTGACCTGAGCACCGCGGCCGACGCCGTAGCCGAAAGCGAGCAGAAACAGTGCGGGAGAGACCCCTGAGGCGAGCAGGGTTTTGCCCAGTTTGCGGCGCAGAATGAGAATTTCACGCAGGTAGATAGCCCGTGCTCCATGCAGCAGCATCACTCGATCCTCTTGCCGGTCAATTGCAGGAAGACGTCCTCCAGGGTGGTCTCACGAATTCTCACCGAGGTGTCGAGCTGCTCGAGTCGCTGCAACGCCAGCGATCGTTCTGCAAAAAACTCATTGTCGATCTGGTCTCCATTGTAGATATCGAGAACAACGTTGCCGGCTGACTGTTTCAGCTGGCCTGGTGTCCCACCGGCGATAATTCTTGCCTGATCGATGATCAGCACCCGGTCGGCCAGTGCTTCCGCCTCCTCGATGTAGTGGGTGGTGAGAAAGACCGTGCAGTTCTGTTCCTGGTTGATACGGCGAAGAAATGCCCACATCCTGCGCCGGCTGTGCGGATCAAGGCCGACCGTCGGTTCGTCGAGAAAGAGAATTTCCGGCTGGTGGAGCAGGGCGCGGGCGATGACCAGTTTGCGTTTCATCCCTCCGGAGAGCTTCCCTGCCGGCGTGTCCCGCTTGTCGGACAGGTCGGCAAACATCAGGCAGGAGTCGATTTGCCGCTTTAGCACGCTGCCGCACATGCCGAACAGGCGTCCATGGATCAGCAGGTTCTCGGCGACGGTCAGTTCGCGGTCAAGGTTGTTGTGCTGCGGAACCACTCCGATCAATTGCTTGGTTCTCAGCTGCTGTGGGTCGAACAGATCTCCATGATAACGGATCTCTCCGGCAGTTGGTTTGAGCAGCCCGGTGAGCATGTTGATTGTGGTGGTTTTTCCGGCACCGTTCGGGCCGAGAAAAGCAAACAGCTCACCACGGCCGACCCTGAAATCGAGTGAGTCAACGGCAATCGTCTTAGCAAAACTGCGGGAAAGTCCGGACACTTCAATCTCGCAGGGACGACCATTACAGCTGGTGATGTCAGCGCAGTTCAATGCCGGCTCCCGCAGCTGCATCCCGGAGATGACTGAGGAAGAGTCTACGAATCGCAGCGTTGTTCCCCAGCCCTTCGAGCAGCAGTTTCGGGGTTATCCCGGCTGCAAGCAGACGGGTTTTCCAGGAATCATCAGCGTCGCCGGCCATGTCGTTCTTGGCATGGTCGCCGGCAACAACCATTAGGGGCTTGAGCAGAACACGCTCGGCCTTCGTCTCCTCCAGTCTGGCCAAAACCTGGTCCGGAGTGGGGTGCCCCTCCACCAGACCGATCATGGTCGTGACGTCAGGGTACATGTCCGTCATGACCCGCTGCAGGTCTGAATAGACAGCGTTTGACAGGTGCTCATTGCCATGACCGACATAGAGCAGGATCGCCTGCAGTTTATGCGCCTGCTTGACATCCTCTGCGAGAGCCCCTGCGAGGCAGTGAAGGTCCTGCTGCACCGAATGGTTGTTCTCCGGCGATCCCATCAGGGGTCTGCCAAGGACAATCCTGTCGAAGGGCTGCCAGCGAGGTTTAACGGTTACGATCGACAGTAGGCCGTTGATATAGCTCTGCAGGTCGCTGAACTCCTCTCCGGCGGTGAGCAGGGTAGGCTGGACGACGATGGTTTTGTAGCCCTGATTCTGCAGGTCAGCCAGCGTGCCGAGGATATTTTTGACCTGGTAGATCATTTCCGGGATGCCCGGATGCTGCGCCCGGAAATCCTTGTCGCTGGACCTCTGGTGCCACCGCTTGCGGATGATATTGGACGTGAAGGCCAGTCTTACAGGTGTCTGCGGGTAGCGGTCGACCGTGTCGCGAACGATACCAAGGAGTGAGTCAAGGGCATCACTGTGAGTGGTGCCGAATGCGGCAATGACAATCGCCGTTGCTGGTTTCTCCATGGTAACAATTCCCTCGCAGCGGAACGGGATGAGGGAAAAGCAGAGCAACAGAAAAAGAGGATATCGATGTCGCACGTTGCCTCTCCCGGACAAAACATAAAAGCCCGCAAACCGAATGGTCTGCGGGCTTCCCGTTTATAAAGCTTGCAGTCGCCACCCTCCCATGGTCCCGGGGAGGTTCGTGTGGGGCGTTCGTCTCGGCAGGTCTTCTGGCTAGCGATTCGTTCTCCGGGCCGCCTTCCCGGAATGTCCCAGTGGCTGTCTGGCCCTTCGTCATCGCTCACAGCGGCGGGTCCGCGGGGGATTCTCACCCCTCTTCCCGTGACCGGCGAACAGGTTTTGGTTGAGCTCTGTTTATACGGCACCAACGCCGGAGCTGTCAATGAATCATCGGGTTATTCGTTCGTCTTATCCGCCTGAAACGCGGGGGGCTAATAGGGGACCAGGTTGATCTGGATGCGCCGGTTCTGGGCGCGGCCTTCGACCGTCTCGTTGTCGGCGACAGGCCGATATTCCCCGAACCCTGTCGCAGAAAGACGATCCCCCGTTACTCCGACCTCGTCCTGGAGAAAATGGACGATACTGGTGGCACGGGCGGTGGAAAGTTCCCAGTTGGTCGGATAGAGGTCCTTGAGTCGCGAGCTGATCTGAACGTTGTCGGTATGCCCTTCGATACTCAGAGCCCGGTCAGGAGACTTGCTGATGACGTCAGCGAGGCTTGCGAGCAACTTTTTCCCTTCCGCTTTGACTTCCGTTTTGCCCGAATCGAAGAGGATTTGGCTGAGCAGGTTGACAGAGAGTTTTCCTTCCAGGTTAGTGATCGTCAACTCGCCACGCTCAATTTCATTCTCCAGCGCGCCGACCAGCTGGTCGTAGGTATTCTTCAGTTTGGCCAGCCGCGCTTCACGGGCGATTCTTTCCCGCTCCAGCTCCTGTTCCAGTTGCCGTTTTTCCCGCTGCAGTTGATCGATGGAGAGCAGCAGCTGTTCATTGGTCTGCTGCATGCCGGCCAGTTGCTCCTCCATTTCCGTCTGCTGGTGAGTAAAAGACTGCGCCTGTCGATTCTGGTCGGCACGACTGCCGATCAGTTTCCGCTGCAGTTCGGAGTTCTGGTTCAGTGCCCCTATCAGGCGCTGATTGATGTCGGTCAGCTGGTTCTCGAGATGTTCTATCTCTTTGTTCAGCGCCACCTTTTCCGCCTCTAAGGTTACAACATCTCGACCGAGTAGATCGGCTTCGTTGACTTTCTGCAGATACGTGTTTTTGCTGACGCAGCCACTGATCAGTAGCGCCAAGAAGAGGACGAACAATATCGGGGTGTTTGATTTATGCATGGGATAACTCCTGTGCTTGAATGCCACTATTGTCTCTGCCCATATTTAACACAAGCTATCGAAATGTAAAGGAGATTTATGCCAGTAACGTCAGGGATTTGGGTTGCGAGTGGTCGATTGCTGTGCTATACAGTAAAAACTTTTAAGAGAATAATTTTCCCCATTTGTCACGGGAATCGTAAAGTTACAGCGGAGTCGCAAAATGTTCGAAATTGAGCGGATCGTCCGGGCTGCACTGGAAGAAGATATTGGCCTTGGAGATATCACCACTGAAGTGACTGTGGCATCCGGGACGATGGCACGTGCGGAGCTGGTTGCCAAGGAAGATTTTGTCCTGTCCGGAATCGACGTAGCGGCCAAGGTTTTCATGACTCTTGATGCTGGTGTAGCTTTTGAAAAGCTGCTGGGTGACGGCCAGCAGGTTCAGCGGGGGGAGGTGCTGGCCTGGCTGAAAGGTCCTGCTGCGATCTTGCTCCAGGGGGAACGTGTTGCGCTGAACCTGTTGCAGCGAATGAGCGGGATAGCTACCATGACCGCGGCTTTTGTCAAAGAGGTCGAAGGAACCGGGGCGGTTATTGTTGATACGCGCAAGACGGCCCCAGGCCTACGGGCGCTGGATAAATATTCGGTCCGGATGGGTGGCGGACGCAACCACCGGATCGGCCTCTTCGATGGGGTTTTGATTAAAGAGAATCATATTGCCGCTGCCGGGGGGATTCATATTGCCATCAGCCGTGCCCGGCAGCAACTGCCCCATACCCTGAAAATCGAAATCGAAACCCGCAACCATGATGAAGTCGGACAGGCGCTGGCTGCAGGTGCAGATATCATCATGCTCGACAATATGACCCTGGATGAAATGGCCGAAGCAGTTCGACAGGTTGACGGTAAGGCTCTGGTCGAGGCGTCGGGGGGGGTCTCTCTGGAGAGCGTACGGGGGATTGCTGAGACGGGCGTCGATATTATTTCCGTCGGGGCATTGACTCACTCGGTCAGGGGGGCCGACATTTCACTGCTGTTTGATTCCTAAGGGGTTTCCCCTTTTTAACCGGGAGTGGTTTTGAGCTCACGCGACCAGATTCTCAGTCTGTTCCGCCGCAGGGGAGGCGAGTTTCTCTCCGGGCAGGAGATCAGTCAGGCGTTGAACATCTCACGGGCTGCGGTATGGAAGCAGGTCGAGCAGTTGCGTGACCTCGGCTTCGAAATCGAAGCGCGTCGTTCGTTGGGCTATCGTCTGCTCAATGGCCCGGACCTGCTGCTGGCAGAAGATATCGAGGCGGGCCTGCAGGGGGATCTTGACTGGACTCTCACCTGTCTGAGCGAAACAGGTTCGACCAACGAGGATCTCCGCCTGCTTGCGGAACAGGGTGCGGCGGAGGGAACGGTACTTGTGGCTGACCGACAGAGCGCCGGTCGAGGACGCCTCGGTCGGCGCTGGGAATCCCCCGCAGGTATCAACCTCTACTGTTCTCTCCTGTTGCGACCGCAGATTCCTCCGCAGCAGGCTCCCCAACTGACATTTCTCTCTGCCGTGGCGACCGCCGAGGCACTGATAGACACCTTCGAACTTCCGGTCCGGGTCAAGTGGCCCAACGATCTGCTGGTCAACGGCCGCAAAATAGCCGGCATGCTTAACGAGATGAGCGCTGAGTCGGAGCAGGTTCATTTTGTCCTGCTCGGTATCGGGGTCAACCTGAACATGCAGGCAAGCCAGTTTCCGGAAGATTTGCGCTATCCGGCCACCTCGGTTCTCCTCGAACGAGGCGCAGTAGTCCCACGGATGGCCTTTGTCCGTACTCTGCTGGAAAAGATTGATAAGTTCTACAGGGAGTATCGTGAGGAGGGATTCCGGGTGATCCGGCGCCGTTGGGAGGGTTTGTCCGATCTGCTTGATCAGGCGGTGCGGGTCGACCTGAATCCCGGCACCCGCGAAGGGGTCGTAGTCGGCCTGGATGAGGACGGGGCGTTGCGTCTGCAGTTGGAAAACGGTCAGATTGAGCGTATTCTGGCTGGGGATGTGGCGCCGATAAGCGGAGAACAAGAGAAAGAACCAGCGGGAAACTAGTCCCGCTGCCTTTGTTCCGGAGTGGAGAGAACCTGTATGCTTCTTGTGATAGATGTCGGTAACAGCAACACGGTCCTGGGGATTTACCGGGATACGCTGCTTGAGCGTGACTGGCGGGTTGCCACCGACAAGTATCGAACTGTGGATGAATATGCCATGCTCATCCATGACCTGTTCCGTCTTGCCGGGATCGCCTTTGAGGATCTGTCCGATGTGATTATCTCTTGTGTCGTCCCCCCGATGCTGAACACTTTGGAGGGGTTGTGCCGGCAATACCTCAAATTGACCCCGTATGTCGTCGGCCCCGGCATCAAGACGGGGATGCCTATCCAGTATGACAACCCGAAAGAAGTGGGCGCGGATCGGATCGTCAACGCCGTTGCCGCTTATGAAAAGTGCAAATGCGGCCTGATCGTTGTTGACTTCGGCACGGCGACGACCTTTGATGTGATCTCCCCCGAAGGGGAGTATCAGGGGGGAGCAATTGCCCCGGGGGTCGGGATTTCTGCCGAGGCGCTGTTCGATCGGGCCAGCAAACTACCACGGGTTGAGTTCTCCCGGCCGGCCCAGATTATTGCCAAAAACACCGTCTGCAGCATGCAGGCCGGCATTTTTTTCGGCTATGTTGGTCTGGTTGAAGGGATTGTCAGTCGCATGAAAGAGGAACTCGCCACCAATCCGAAGGTTATAGCCACCGGAGGGCTGGCCGCTCCGATTGCTGATGCGACCGATTCGATTGACCTGGTAGAGCCCTATTTGACCCTGGAAGGACTCTACCTTCTGTACCGGCGGAACTGCAATCAGTCTGCCGTCAGCTCGTTGTAGCGAAAATTGTTTGCGGCGTATGCGACGCCAACCAATTGGAGATTTTCTGCACTGGAACTCCAACAGGTTCCCTTTTACTTGATAGAAAAGGAGCGATCATGGGCAAGTACGACACGACAATGTTGAGAAATCTCGGAATTGTGGCGCACAACAGTGCCGGTAAGACCTCTCTGGTTGAGGCGATCCTGTTTAATACCGGGATGACCAGCAGCCTGGGCAAGGTTGATAACGGCACGTCCTCAATGGACTTTGAGGAGGAAGAAATCAAGCGGGGAATCACCCTGAGCGCCAGTCTGAACCACTGTACCTGGCAGAAGCACAGCCTGCATATAGTCGATACTCCCGGGGTCAGCAACTTTCTGCATGATACCCGGCGCTGCCTGCGGGTTCTGGGCGGTGCAGTCGTGATCGTGTCCGCCATCTCCGGAACCAAGTCCCAGACCAAGCAGATCTGGGATTGGTGCGACGAATTCGAAATCCCGCGGATCGCATTTGTCAACAAGATGGACAAGGAACGCGCCGATTTTCTCAAGGCCGTTGACGATATGGAAAAATCCCTGGGTGCCAGGGCGGTGATCGTGACCTTTCCGATCGGTGCTGAAGAGAACTTCAAGGGCACGATCGATCTGTTGACGATGAAGGCGCGCATCTACAAATTTGATGAAAAAGGCACCTACGACGAGGTCGACATCCCGGCTGAACTGCTTGATGAGGCCCAACAACTGCGTGAGCAGATGGTCGAGGCAATTGCCGAATCCGATGACGAGCTGATGGAAAAATACCTGGAAGGTGAGGAACTGACCCAGGAAGAGCTGCTCAAGGGGCTACGCGAAGGGACCCTGACCAAAGTGTTTACACCGGTATTCTGCGGCAGCGCCCTGGCCAACATTGGTGTCCGCCAGTTGCTCGACTACATTGTCGCCTGTCTGCCGTCGCCGGTCGACAAGGGTGCCCAGACCGGAGTCAATGACAAGGATGAGCCGGAAGAGCGTCAACCGAAAGAGGACGAACCCTTCTCGGCAATGGTTTTCAAGACAATAAACGATCCTTATGCCGGCAAACTGTCCCTGTTCCGCGTCTATTCCGGAACCCTGACCCCGGATATGACGGTCTATAACCCCAATAAAAGGGAGAAAGAGCGGATCGGCAGTATCCTCGAGCTGGAAGGGAAAAAGCAGGTGTCTATCGATTCGGCGGTTGCCGGGGATATCGTCGCTGTGCCTAAGTTCAAGTACACAGCGACAGGTGATACGCTCTGCGATCTGAAAAAACAGATCATGTACGAACCGATTACGCCGCTCAAGCCGGTTATCTCTTTTGCCCTCGAGGCGAAGAAAAAGGGAGAGGAGGATAAGATCTATACCGGTCTGCAACGCCTGATGGAGGAGGATCCGGCACTCAGTATCTCCCGCGATGACGATACTCATGAGATGGTCCTTTCTGGCATGGGCCAGGTTCATCTTGAAGTCGCTGTCGAAAGACTGTCCCGCAAGTATGGTGCAGAGGTCGTGTTAAAGGAGCCCAAGGTTCCCTATCGCGAGGCGATTCGCGGCAGTACAAAGGTTCAGGGAAAATACAAGAAACAATCGGGTGGTCGCGGCCAGTTCGGCGATGTCTGGGTCGAGGTCAAGCCTCTTCCCCGGGGCAGCGGATATGAGTTTGTCGACAATATCGTCGGCGGTGTGGTCCCGCGCAACTATATCCCGGCCGTCGACAAGGGGATTCAGGAAGCGATGAAAAACGGTCCCCTGACCAAGAGCCAGGTGGTTGATGTCCAGATTACCCTTTACGACGGCTCCTATCATTCCGTCGACTCCTCGGAGATGGCGTTCAAGGTTGCCGGTTCGATGGCGTTCAAAAAAGCGATGGAAGCGTGTCAGCCGATTCTGCTGGAACCGGTCATGGCGATGGAGATTACCGTTCCCGATGATTGCATGGGGGACGTTATCGGCGATCTGAACTCACGCCGGGGCAAGGTTGTCGGGGTTGAGCCTCAGGCCAACAGCCAGGTGATCAGTGCCGAAGTGCCGATGGCGGAAGTGCTCCGCTACGCTCCGGAACTGCGCTCAATGACATCCGATCGTGGTATGTTCTCCATGGAGTTCAGTAAGTATGAAGAAGTTCCATCCCACCAGACAGCCAAAATTCTGGCAGATCTGGGCAGGGAATAATCTACGTGTCCAATGGACATGATTGACGTTGTGGTTGACGAAGGAGGAGTTTTATGAGCAGGGACGATCTTTTTGATGACGATCCCCCGGAAGAGAAGAGTGCCCCAGAAAAACCTGATGTCGCAGAAGACGCTGATGAGGAATTCTTCTTTGAAATAACCGATGACGACTCGGGCACCGATGAGTCGCCGGCAGAACAGCCTGTTGCAGGTGAACCGCTTGTGGATGAGTCGATGGTCGAAGAACCGTCGCTTGAAATGAGAAAAACCACAGGTGGATCAAGCCAACGGATTCTTATGCTTCTGCTCCTTCTGGTTGTGCTTATTGCTGCCGGTTATTTCTTCATGGGTGATCTGCTGCTGCCTCCTGCGCCAGAACCAGCTATCACGGTGAAAACATCTCAACCCCAGAAGATGAAGATACCTCAGCGGAAACAGGTTGAACAGGAGCAGCAGGCCGTCAAAGAGGTCGTGATGCCAGCAGAACGGGTCGCAGAGGAAAATGCGCCTGTCCCACCGGAGAAAGCGGTCAGTGATGCTACGGTGGCGGGGTCTTCTCCGGTTGACAACACAGAGCCGCTTGCTGCAGCCACAGAGGCATCTGGTCAGCAGGAGGAGGGGGAGGTAGCGGCCGATTCGGCTGAACCGGCTGAGGTTGCCCAAGCTGAACCGGTGGCAGAGACGTCTGAACCGGTAGCAGAGACGTCTGAACCGATTGCAGAAAAGTCTGAACCGATTGCAGAAAAGTCTGAACCGATTGCAGAAAAGTCTGAACCGATGGCTGGAGAGGCACCAGCCGTCGCTGTTTCAACGAGCGAGAAACCGCCTGCGCCAGTAGCTCCAGCTGCCTCTGATTATGTTCTGCAGGTCGGCGCTTTTGTGGTTGACAGCAACCTGGAAATTACTCTGGACAAGGTCAAAAAACTTGGTTTTGACCCGGTTGTTCTCGAGAGGAGAAAGTCCACGACAATGACGCGGTTGCGGGTGGGTGCCTACCCGGAACCTGTCGCCAGGGAAAAGCTGCAGGAGTTGCAGCAACTGATCGCTTCAGCGTTCCTTCTGCATGAAGAGCAGCAGATGGTTCTCTATGCAGGCTCTTACTACAATGTCAATCGGGCCCGTTCCATGGCGGATAAGTTGTTTCAGCATGACATTCGGATCGAGGAGGAGCCTGTCGAAATCCAGGTGCCGATGAAGATCGTTCGCTTTGGAAAATTTCATGACTCGGCTGCGGCCTCTGTGGTCGCCGGTCAGGCTAAAAAATCCGGGTTGGATGTCCTTGTTGTCAAGCGGAACTAGCCGCTGTTCCGGTTGTCGCCGGTAGCAACGACATGGAGTGAGTGTTTGACAGAAGACAAGAATAGCGGAAAAAAAATTCAGGTCAGGGTGCCGGCGGAGGTGGCCAGAATCATGAAGCAATGGGGCGGCCGCGAGATGAAACTTGCGGCCGCCCGTGGTGCCCTGCCGATGTCCGGACCGCATCTGGTCACCGTCCTCTTTGTTTTTTGCTACGGGCAGGACGAAGAGCTGAAAAGTGAAGCACTGAAGACCCTCAGGGAGCTTTCTCCGCAGATATTGACATCGGCGATCAAGCAAGCGGATGTCATTCCGGAAGTCCTTGACATGATAGCCAGGATCCGCCACCGGGATCCCAAGGTCATGCAGCCGCTGTTGACCAGTCGCAACCTACCCCTGAAGACTCTATTATTCCTCGCTGAACGGGTTTCCGGAGAAACGCTGGAAATCATCGCCGCCAATGAGCAGGCAATGCTGAAAGCGCCCGCCCTGAAGACAATGATTATCAACAATCCGCATGCCGAGAAGGGCCTTAAAGCTAAACTTGGCTGGTCTCCGGAGCCAGTCGTTGAGTCTAGGCAGCAGCCGGAACAGGTCGTTCTGGAGCAGGGTCAGGCCCGGCCTGCGGCAGAGACAAGCCAGGAAGATGACGCGTTCTGCGAAGAGGGCGAATTCTCCGATTTTGAGGATGACGATCTGTCCAAGTACCAGAAACTGCTGGAAATGCCGGTCTCGGAAAAGATCAAGATGGCAATGACCGGGGACAAGGAATGGCGGACCCTGCTGCTGCGTGAATCAAATAAACTGGTGACTTCGGCGGTTCTGAAAAATCCCCGGATCTCAGAAAGTGAAGTGATTATGGTCGCCAAGAATCGTGCATCCAGCGATGATATGATACGTATCATTCTGCTCAACAAGGAATGGGTCAAGCATTACGAAATCAAAAAAGCGCTTGCGGTCCATCCTCGGACTCCGCTGCAGAAAGCGATGCGGTTTATGGGGTTCTTATCGGAAAAGGATCTCAAGGATATTTCCCGTAGCAAACAGGTCCCGCAGGCTATTGCCACCAATGCCCGCAGGCTGCTTGCCGCCAAGAGCAGGAATCGCTAAACGTTTCAGAAGGAATTTTATGGCAGATCAATTCCGGATCGGCGTTCTGACGCTGTCCGATAAAGGTGTCCGTGGCGAAAGGGAGGACCAGAGCGGGCCGTTGGCTGCTGAGCTGGTCGCTCCTCTTGGGGAAATTTCCTGTTACCAGGTGCTCCCGGACGAACAGGAACAAATTGCGGAGATTCTCCGGAATTGGTCGGACCACGAAAAGCTTAATCTTATCCTGACCACGGGTGGGACGGGTCTGTCTCCGCGCGACCGCACTCCGCAGGCCACCGAATCTGTTCTCGACTATCAGATTCCAGGCATGGCCGAGGCGATGCGCGCAGTCAGCCTGCAGAAGACCCCGCATGCAATGTTATCGCGTGCCCTAGTCGGTGTTCGTGGCACGACCTTAATCATCAATCTTCCCGGCAGCCCGAAAGGCGTCAGGGAGAATATTCAGGCCCTGTTGCCGGCCCTGCCGCACGCCCTCGCCAAATTGCTCGGTGATCCGTCCGATTGCGCGACCTGATTATTCTTCCGGTTTTCGGAAATTTGCTATACTTTAAGCGGTCCTGGGCTGCAGGATATGCTGCCAAAAAGATTGTGATTTTGAGATACTTTCAATGCATGGGGCAGGATCCTGGATTGGGATTTCTGGTTGAGTTAAAGCGCTGCCCGGTTGGTCGGCTTAGACCAATCTGGAACATGTCAGACAGACGATGCAGATGACAAGGCAAAACTATGAAGGATGCGCAAACACCCGGATCGGCGGGACTGAATAACTTTGGCCGGGTCGTCAAAATTCTGCTGGTAGATGATGTCGAACTTTTCCTGGAGCTGGAAAAAACCTTTTTCAGGCGGGATGATGTTGATTTGCTGGTGTCCGGAAACGGTGAACAGGCCTTGAGTATCATCGCTGATGAAAAGCCTGATCTGGTCTTTCTCGACCTGCACATGCCGGGAATTAACGGAGATGAGGTTTGCCGCAGGATCAAACAGTCCGATCAGCAGAGTCTACCGGTGGTTATGGTGATCCAGCAGGGCAGCGCCGAAGACGAGCAACTGTGTCGCGATGCCGGCTGCGATGATATCCTCTACAAGCCAGTACGGCGGCAGGATTTTATCGCTGCCGCGGGAAGAAATCTCGCAATCAGGGAGCGGATTCTGCCGCGGATTGATGCGAGCCTGAGAATAAGCTTTGGACTGCAGCCGAAGAAATATCTGGAAAATTTCACAGTTAATTTAAGCGAGGGCGGGGTCTTTATTGCCACGGGTGCGATTTTGACTGTGGAGACACTGCTGAATGTCGAATTTCAGTTGCCGGGGCGGAATGAGGCGATCAAAAGTGCCGCCCGGGTGATCTGGGTCAATCATCCCGACTGGATGAGGCGCCCGAAGCTGCCGGTCGGGATGGGTGTCGAATTTGTCGAACCAGATCCGGAACAGCTGGAACTGCTGCACCTGTTTGTTGGGCAACACCATCCTTCCCCCTTGTCGCCAGATCAGCGATAAAGGTATTTTCGCCTCGTTTCCATCGCCCGCTTTCTGTCATGTTACCGAATGGAAACGCCCGTCGATGCGATATTCCCGCGCAGCCCTCCTGTTCTCCCCGTAGGAAAAAATGATCGATGTAATGTATTTTCAGCTGAGTTAGTCCCGCCTGTTGCTTTTTGGTAACGATGGGCCCTTGGAAATGGGTGGAATCGGTAACATGCTGTGCTGAATCGTCTACTCTCCGTTCAGCTTGAATTCCCTTCTGCGATAAAAACAAACGCCACTTCAGAAGGATAGACCATCGTCCGGCTGTTTGGCATGCAACTGGCAAATAAGACCAAGAAGGTCGGAATTGTTGGATGTTTTGACCTGCTACAATTGTTATTACAATGCCTTGATTTCTTTATTCTGTCATGTAGGCTTTTTTTACCTTGGTCATGCGTAGTCAAATTCATCCTTACTCTGGGAGGTAGTCCATGAAGAAAAGTATGTTTTATCCGGTTCTGATGTCGGTGTTTTTAGCGATGTTGTTCTGTACCGGCAGTGTTTATGCTGCAGCTTCCATCGACAAGAATACCAAGCGTTGTATCACCTGCCACAAAGCCAAAGGCATGGCACCCAAGATGATCGAGCAGTGGGAAAACTCCAAACATGCCGAGAACGGCATCGGTTGTCTTTCCTGCCACCAGGCGGAAAAGGATGACTTTGATGCTTTTGAGCATAACGGTTTTACCGTAGGTCTCTATCCAACGCCAAAGGACTGCTCACAATGTCACCAGGAAGAGGTGACAGAGCACACCAAGTCGAAGCATGCCTATCAATTCTGGCTCTATGCTCCAGCTGACCGGGCAATCTTCGAGCCGATCGTCGGCACCAAGCAGGGTTGCGAGGCCTGCCACAATATTTCCAACCAGTGGCCGGACGGCTCGGTTGGCGAGTGTGATGCCTGTCATCCAAAGCACAGTTTCTCCATCGAAGTTGCCCGTACCCCGCAAACCTGTGGTGAGTGTCATCTTGGTCCGGATCATCCGCATATTGAAATCTACAATGAGTCAAAGCACGGCAACATCTATGCTGCTCAGGGTGACAAGTGGGATCTCTCCTATCGTTCAGAGGAGCACAAGAACGTTCCTATCGAAGCTCCGGTCTGCACCACCTGCCACATGGATGCCGTAGCCGGTATGGAGTCGACTCACAACGTTTCAGAACGGCTCTCCTGGGAGTCCCAGGCTCCCTGGTCTTATCGTACCATCTGGTTCGAAGAGGAGTTGGGTAGCTGGGAAGAGAAGAACGATCGCATGCAGAAGGTCTGCCTGAACTGCCACGCACCCTCTTTCATCAAAGATCACTTCCTTGCGTTTGATCTGGTCAATCTGCAGTACAACGAGATCCGTCGAGAATTCCTCAAGTGGATCAACCTGTATATGGAAAAGGGCCTGATCAAGCCGCTCAAGGAAACCTTCAATGATGGCAAGGAGCGTCCTCAGTCGCAGAAGGTGATCAACGCCGGTTGGTATACCACAGCATCTCACCTGATGTATAACGGCTGGCACCATGAAGGGCGTCGTTTCCGTCACGGTTCTGCCATGGGTGGTGCTGATTATGTTCAGTGGCATGGCATCTGGGAACTGCAGCACGATATTCAGGAAATGATAGCATGGGGAGCCGAACATGGCGTCGAGGAAGCCAAGAAGATTTACGAAGCTGATACCCCGGCCAAGTTCTTCCCCTACAAACTCTATGACTTCCCGGGTGGTATCTACGGTATCGCAACCAAGGAGCAGCAGGATGTGCCGACCGTACAGAAGTACATCCCCGACTACTGGGAGAAGGTCAAAGCCAACGTCGAGCAGGCATACAAGAAGGGATTCCTCTCCAAGGATGCTTGGGATCGCTGGATGGAGCGTTATACCAACAAGGACCATTACGATGGCACCAAGTATGGTTCCCATCCCCTTTACGGTCCTTATGATGAGCGCAAGGTCAAGGAGTTGAATCTCAAAGATCCGAATTCGCCCCTGAGCCAGGCGATCAAAATCGGTCTGCCGTCTCCGGCGCCTGCAGAAGAGAAGATCAAGTAAAGCTCCGTCTCATGGACAAAAGCGGGAGGGCTTATCCCTCCCGCTTTTGTCCCACTACACGCTCAGTCTGCATCTCATTATGGGAGTCCCGTTTCCATGAAGATTAAGGTCCTGTTTTCTACACTGGTATTTTCCGCACTCATGATTCTGCCTCTGTCAGGGTACGCCTACAGTGAAAATATCGTTGCCAGCCTGGATGGCGAAAGTGTCACGGTCGATATTCTGACCACCTATGTCGATGAGGTCGCTGGAAGCAATTACAAGCTGTGGTTGGATGACAAGGAAGGTCTGCGCAAACTGGCTGACTTCTATATTAATCGGACCCTGTTGCTCGAGTACGCGCGCGAGACGGTTGAGAAAAATGACGCGCTTGTCAGCAACCACAACGCCCGCAGTGTCGATGAGGATGTCATGTATCTGACCTCGTTACTGAAAAAAGAAGTCCATGACAAGGCTATGGTCACCCAGGATGACGTACACGCCTATATGACGGAGAGACAGTATGTCTCCGAAAAGCAGGCCCGGCAGGAATTGGAAAGTGACAGGAAAAATATTCTGATGACGCAACTGATTGAAAAGGTCCGACAGGGTCATGAGATCAGCTATTACTATTGAGTCGAACAAACATGCTGAAAAAGGCCGGGCGGTTCCTGCTGTCCGGTCTTTTTGTTTGCGGTGAGTGGGATTTTATGGTCTGAGGTTGTCAGTTGGTTCCCGTGAGGATATGATCACAGCTGCGTTTATTTTTAAGCTGGGGAGTTGGACTGAACCGTCTCGCCAGAGCGTATCGGGAGACCTGACGGAACCCTGGTTTGTCAGGCTCAGCCTCGGAGAAGGAGTCTCGGTTGGATAGCATAGTTTTCGATATTGAAACCACCGGATTGTCACCAAACCAAGGGCATCGGATCATCGAGCTTGGCGCGGTCAGGCTCTCCGCAGGGCAGGTGGTTGATGAATTTCACAGCCTGATCGATGCCGGGGTGGCGATCGATCCGCGGGCCCAGGCGGTGCATGGTATCAGCCGGGCGATGCTGCGCGGGCAACCGCAACCGGAGCAGGTCATCCCCGGATTCCGTAGTTTTATCGGAACTGTGCGACTGGTCGCCCATAACGCCCCGTTCGACACCCGTTTTCTACGTGCCGAGTTCGCCCAGTTCGGTCATGGTTTGCCCAATTGTATCGAATGCACGCTGAAACTCAGCCGTCGCATCCTGGTGTTGCCTAACTATCGCCTGGATACCGTTTATAGACATCTGGGTGGTAAGGTGGATGGCGCGATGCAAAGACACCGGGCGCTTGATGATGCAAAGATGGCAGCTTTTGTCTGGCTGAAATTGCAGGAAAATGAACTGGACTAACTTTGTTTCCAGACCGCAGGTCCGCTGATAGATGCGAGCATGGGCGCAGCCTGCTCAATGGCTAAGCTTCCGGCCCAGCGAGAAATCAACTGACAGATTCAACTCAGCAGGAATCGTTTGTGACAATAGTCTGAAATTTCAGCTTCTTGACCTGTATGAATCTTTCTCAAGCGGATTGTGGGTTAGGTTCTATGGATAAATATGAGATTCTCGGTGCGACACTATCTCTTACCGCTCCTTATTGTTCTCTTTAGCTCCGTCACCTGTCTTGCCGAGTCGACGGTTACCTGCCACTGCTTCAAGAAACGCCAATATCTTCCTCAACAAAGCCATGCAGTTGATCCATATTTTCTGACAACTGCGCAGAATTCTTTGATGGCGATTCTGTACCGGGTTGAAAAGAAATCCCTGGTTCGTGCCAAGATGAGCGGGGCAAAAGGTGACGATCTATGGATTGCCCATGAACTGTCCCGGCAGAGCGGCCGTTCTCTGGCTGAAATCCAGATCACCCGTTCCCGGGGCAACAGCTGGGATGAAGTGGTGAGGCGGCTGGGAGTTAATCCCGGTTTGCTGGATCAATGGTTTCATGATCTGCGTGGTCGGCCGGAAGCGCTTGCTGCTTCAGTTGTTGATAAGGTCTTGGTCGTCGATCTGGAAGCGGGTGCTGACCGGGTTGCCCAACTTGGTGCACATGGCGCGACCGGCAAGGAGAAAATCCTTTCCGTTTTGCTCGCCAAGGTAGGGCAGGCTGATCCGGTCGGGATTTACAGCAGGATTATTAACGGCGAAAGCTGGGGAAAACTTCTTCATGATTTAGGACTATACGACAGTGCGGCGATCGAGCAAAAATGGAAAATATTGTTGAAGCGTTAACTGGGTATTGGCCTATGGTCTGTGATTGAATGTCACTCTTGTGATTAATCAATTTATCTGAAAAACCCTATACATACTGGATTGATGAACCGGGCAAATATTTTTTATGCGGATACTGTACACAATTTCTGTGGATAGCCTTGTGTAAAAGTCCAACCCCCCTCTTTTAATCTCGAGTCTCTGGCTTTTTGCCTAAAAAAAAGGCAGACTGCTCCGACAATTTTATCCGTAGAGTTTTTGTCGATCAGGGCAAAAATTGGCATTCAATTTGACGGCATGTATTCCGTGTGTTATCTCACTTTTGTTGCTGTCGGCAACGTCAGGGACATCACTTTAATCTGGTAAAGTCAATCACATCGGTGACAGCCTGTTCTGTTGCTATTTCATGAAAGAGAGGGTTTATGCGGATAACTCCTGCAACAGAACTGACTCAGCGGTGTCGCGCTCTGCAAGGGCAGATGGTTGAGGCGGGACTTGAGGCGACGATTATATTGCAGAACAGTGACCTGTTCTACTTTACCGGCTCAATCCAGCAGGGGGTACTCTACGTTCCCCTCAGTGGCGAACCCGTTTATCTGGTCCGGAAGGACTATGGGCGTGCCCGGATGGAATCGGGACTTAAGGAGGTAGCACCACTCGGCAGCATGCGTGATCTGCCAGGAATTCTGACTGATTTTGGCTTGCCCAAGGCGACGCGGATCGGTATGGAGTTGGATGTCGTTCCGGTTGCGCTGTTCCACCGCTGGCAGAAGGTGTTTTCTGATTGCGATCTGGTGGATGCTTCTCCTCTGATCAGAACTGTCAGGGCGATCAAGAGTGAATACGAGATCTCCATTATGAAAGACTGTGCCCTGATCATGGATAAAATTTTTCAGCACGCCAGAGAAATCATAGCCGTCGGCAGGACCGACCTGGAGGTGGCCGCTGACCTTGAATGTTTCGCCCGTAAAGAGGGACATCAGGGGATCATGCGCTTCCGGGCCTTTAACGCAGAGCTCTATTTCGGCCATATCTTTTCCGGTCCTGATGCAGCGGTCCCGGCCTTTCTTGATGCCCCTCTTGGAGGGCTCGGGCTGAATCCGTCAGTCGGCCAAGGTGCCAGTTACAAGCGGATAGAACGTAACGAACCGATCATCATCGACGTGATGACGGCCTATGATGGTTACATGGTCGACCAGACCCGGACCATGGTGGTCGGTAAGCTGCCGCAGCAGCTTGAACAGGCCTATTACGATATGCTGAAGGTGCAGGAACGCCTGTTCGAGATTGCCCGGCCCGGTGCGATCTGGGGTGATGTCTATCAACAGTGCTACGATCTGGCTGTCGAGCTGGGTTATAAGGATCACTTCATGGGGGCTTCAGGAGCGCAGGTTTCTTTCATCGGCCATGGCGTTGGCCTGGAGGTCGACGAATATCCCTTTATTGCCCGCGGCTTCGCGAAGCAGGAGCTGCAGGAGAACATGACATTTGCTTTTGAGCCGAAAGCGGTTTATCCGGGCCTGGGAGTGGTTGGTGTTGAGAACACCTACCGGCTCACCAGTGATCGGCTGAAGCGCCTCACCTATACCCCAGAGGATCTTGTTGAACTGTAGATCCCCGTCACCTTCCAGCATTTTGCAGACTGGTTGTCAGTGTTTCAAATACAGCTGAATGGGCAAGCCCCCATCAGTGTATCAATGAGACAATCGATGCCTGGCTGCAATTCCTTAAGGCCAGACATAGGAACAGCTCCCCCCTTGATCTTGGAGATCATGGGGGGGCTGTTCCAACCTTTGGCGATTGGTTACCTGCTTCGACAGGAGCTATTGGTCTGTTGACAGGCTTGAAATGTCTGCTCTGATCGATAAACTGAACAGCAGGGGTGCCGAGATGACACGATTTGACCGAGATGAAGACTGGCTTCAATTGGAACGGTTCTCTCAGTTTTTTACCGAACTGGCGGAAGAGACTGACAACAGCAAACTGGTGCGGGCAGTCGTATCCAAAGCTCTGGAGTTGACCGGAGCGGATGCCGGGTTGCTCTACTTACAACCTGTCTCCGGCCTGCTCAGTTGTGAATCTGTCAGAATCCTTTCTTCCGACCTGTTCCTGTCGGGGGAGGAGCTGACTGACAGCCTTTCTCTGATCCCGATTCCGGAACAAATGGCGAGCAAGAGTTCTTGCCTTTTACGGGCTTATCTCGAAAAGCGTTCGCTGCTGGTTGATGATCCATCTGTCTGTGCGGTGGAACTTGATGAGCTGAGGCAATTCGAGCGCGCATTCGCTTATAGGGTTGACGCTCTGCTCAGTGTTCCACTTGGTGGTCTGCAGGACAAGGTATATGGCGTTCTGCAATTAATGAATCCCGGCAGCGAAAATTTTTCCGGCCAGCGCCGGGTTCTTGTTGAACAGCTTGCCAGCATTGCCGGCAGCCTGCTGTATAAGAATCAACAGCTCGAAGAACAGAAGACTCTTTTTGAATCGATGATTCAGATGATTGCCGGAGCCGTGGATGAAAAGTTTTATCTCGGTGCCGACCACTGTCGGCGGGTGCCGGTGCTGGCAATGATGCTTGCTCGCGCAGTTAACCGAACAGAACGGCCGCCTTTTGCCGAACAGGTTTTCGATCAGGGTGAGTTGTACGAACTTGAGGTGGCGGCCTGGCTGCACGACTGCGGCAAGCTGGTCACACCGATCAGCCTGGTCGATAAATCGAGCAAACTGGAGACTGTTTTTGATCGGATTGAGTTGATTCAGACCCGTTTCGAGATACTTCGTCGTGATCAGGAGCTTTTCCGTTTACGGGAAGGGTTGTCGGGAGAGAATCTTCCCGTTCTGACGGACGGCAGTTATCGTCAGCAGAAGATGCTTGAAGACATGCATTTTCTCGCTGCCTGCAATCACGGGAAGAGGATTATGACTGCGGATGATCTGCAACGTCTGCGGGACATTGCTGATCGTTACCGTTGGGTTGATCGGCAGATGGAGGAGGTGTCTGTCCTGACCGAAGATGAGCTGACCAACCTGTCCATCATGAGTGGAACCCTCAACGAGCGGGAGCGGGTCAAGATCAACAATCACGCCCTGGCCTCGGTTGGTATGCTTGATCTTCTCCCTTTTCCGGACGATTTACGGCGGGTTCCTGATATCATCAGTGGTTATCATCAGTCCGGAGACGCGCAGCCGTTGCTGCAGGCCCGCATTCTGACAATTGCTGACCGGTTTGTGTCCGTCACTGCGGAAAATAGAGCCTATTGCAAAACCAACAGCCTAGAAAACGCCATGAAAATTCTCTATGGAATGGCCGATTCGGGTCAACTTGACCGAAACCTGCTCGATCTGTTTTCCGGGGAGCACCTCCACAAACAGTATGCGGCTGAGTTTCTGTCTGATGATCAGTAGTTCGAAATCCTGTGGTAATGATGAATTTTTCTGATCTTCCTGTTTTAATATTGTTAATAATTTCTTTCTGTTAACCTACTTGTCATTTTTCTCGACAGGAAAATCTGTTATGATACTTGTTAACTCTGAACAGGGCTTTAACCCTGTCAATTCACAAACCAACTAAGATTGAGAGGTAAAGATGCAGGATTGGGGACAAGGCCCCTCCGGGGACGACCTGGAAAAGAAGGTTATTGAAATCAGGGATCACCTGAAGAACAAGTTGGGTCCGCAGAAGGGGATCCTGCCGATTTTGATCCTGGTACTGCTGCTGGTTCTGGGGGGCTACAGTAGCTTCTATGAGGTTGATACCGAGGAGACCGGGGTGGTGCTCCGTTTCGGCGAATTTTCCGGGTTCTCGGAGCCGGGACTGCACTTCAAGCTGCCGTTCGGGATCGACCAGGTTTACCTTGTGCAGACCGGCCGTGTTCTCAAGGAAGAGTTCGGCTATCGCACGGTCCAGCCCGGGGTTCGCACCACCTATTCAAGGGGGGGGCTGGAGGAAGAATCGCTGACCCTGACCGGCGATCTCAATGTCAGTGACGTCGAGTGGATCGTTCAGTTCCAGGTCGCCGACCCCTTCAAGTTTATTTTCAATATCAAGGACCCTGTCGGCACGATCCGCGACATCTCAGAAGCAATGGTCCGCAAGGCGATCGGCAACGCCAACGTGACCCAGGTTCTGACCACCGAGCGGGCACAATTGGCCGGCGAGATCGAGGTGGGTCTGCAGGAAACCCTCAACCAGTACGACATCGGGGTACGCATCGTTACGGTCAAGTTTCAGGACGTGACCCCGCCTGATCCGGTCAAAGATGCTTTTAACGAAGTCAACGAGGCCGAGCAGCAGAAGGAGAGTTTAATCTTCCAGGCCCGTGAACAGTTCAACCGTGAAGTACCCCGGGCTCGTGGTCAGGCCAAACAGGCGCTGCAGGAAGCCGAGGGGTACGCTGTCGAGAGAATCAACAAGGCGAGAGGGGAAACCAACCGGTTTCTTGCCCTGCTGACGGAATACCGGAAAGCCCCGGAGGTGACCAGACGCAGAATTTATCTGGAAACCATGGAAGTCATTCTGCCCAGACTGGAAGAGACCTATATCATGGATGATCAGTCCGGTGGCCTGCTGCCGCTGCTCCCCCTGCGCAAAGAAGGAGTGGCCAAATGAAAAAGTCGATTTTTATTATTCTGATTATCGCAATCATCGTCATTGCCCGGGGCGGTTTTTACGTGATTAACGAGGCAGAACAGGGGATTGTCACCCAGTTTGGCAAGCCGGTGGGCGACGTGATCAACCCGGGGCTGAATTTCAAGCTGCCTTTTGTGCAGAAGGTCACCCGCTTTGAAAGGCGGATTCTCAAATGGGACGGTGATCCCAATCAGATTCCGACCAAGGACAAGCGTTTTATCTGGGTCGATACCACGGCCCGCTGGCGGATCGCCGATCCCCTGCTGTTCTATAAAACGGTGGCGACAGAGCGAGGTGCCCAGAGTCGGCTTGACGATATTATCGATTCCGTGGTGCGGGATGCTGTTTCCGGCCGCTTGTTGGTCGAGCTGGTGCGTGGCAGCGACTACCGGGCCGAGGGAGTGGATGAGGAGAAGTTCGAGGTCGAAGGTGTTGAAATCGCCAAAGAGGATCTGGTCGGGCGCGAAGAGATATTGGCCGGTATGCTGGAGAAGGCCCGCGCCAGCACGCCTGAGTACGGTATCGAGCTGCTCGATATCCAGATCAAACGGATCAACTACGTGGAGCAGGTTCGCACCCGGGTCTACGAGCGAATGATCAATGAACGGAAAAAGGTTGCCGCCGAGTATCGCTCCGAGGGCGAGGGGGAACAGGCAGAAATTCTCGGTGAAATGGGCCGGACCCTCAAAGAAATCAGCTCCGAAGCCTATCGTAAAGTTCTGGAAATCCGCGGCTCAGCCGATGCGGAGGCTGCAGCGATCTATGCTGAAGCCTACAACCAGGACAAGGAGTTCTACTCCTTCCTGCGGACGCTGGAATCCTACAAGAAGGGGATCAGCGAGAATGGTCGTTTAATCATTTCTACCGATTATGATTATTATCGGTATATGAAGGACGCCAAGTAGTTCTTTCAACCACCGCGTTACTGAAGCGGGCTGCCCTTGCGGTGGCCCGCTTCAACTTTCTCCCGATACTTACGCAGACAAGGCAGGATGGATGCGACCGATTTTCGTTTCCCGTTCCCTGGTGGGTTCGTATCTGGCAGCCTTGCTGTTACTGCTGTGGGGCTGCTGCGCTCCATCGCTGGAACTGTCACAAACCGAACCTGCTGCCGA
>PKUD01000199.1 GCA_002869695.1 Desulfuromonas sp.
GCCGGAATCCGTAACTGCAAGAAATCGATCACGGGCAACCCACTTTCTTCCGCAGCAACTGTAAACATCATCAGATCAGTCCCTCACTGGCCATCGGGGCAACCCTTCAGAAAAACAATCAAAGCCCCTTCGCCCCCGTATTGTCTAGGCGCTCGTCCCCACTCTGCGACCTGTCTCCGCCCTTCCCCCTGCAGAAAACGTTCGACCTCCGATCGCAACACCGGCTCACCACTTGAGTGCAGCCCCCGCCCGGTGACAATCAGGACGGTGCGCTGACCCTGGTATTGAGCATCCTGTAGGAAAAATGCGACCTTCTCGGCAACCTGATGCCGCAACAGGCCATGCAGGTCGAGGGTTGCCTCGGGCTGCAGGCGCCCTTGCCTGAGAAGTTTCATCCGCCGTGGAACGGCCTGCTTCGAATCGGCGGCTTCAGGCAGATGCTCCTCAAACTGCACTGTCATCGCTCCCAGCGCGGCCAGAAACTGATCTCTGTCAGACTTGGATTCATCGGTTGCAGGGGTGGCAGGAACCTCAGTTGAGGGCATTCCCGGAGCAACAGACCTTCCGGCGACCGGCTCGACTCCCAGCATACTCATCTCGCGGGCGAACAGTTCTTCCCCGGAGACCTCCGGTTGCGGGTGGCATCCCGGCTCAGACTCTTCAACCGGTTCTGGCTCGGATGGCGATACAGAGAACCCCTTCAGTTCCCTGAAGGGGTCGCTTTGAAATACTTTTTTTTTCTGCTTTGCGTGCTTTTTCTTGCCCATGGCAATCCCTGCCCTGAAAGGACTTAGCGACGGACCATCTTGCGTCGCCCGGTCATCGCCTTGGTCTGCTTTTTGATCATCGCTCCCGGTTTTTCCAGGTGGAACTGGAACCAGAGGTCACCATAGAACTTCATCTTCATCTTTTTGCCCTCCTTGAGCAGGGCCAGGTTGCTGCTGATTCCCTCATCACTGCAGCCCTTTTTCTGTGCTCGCTCGAGAACACTGATCGCCTTACCGCGATCCCCCGATCTTTCCATACAATAGGCATAAAGTGCCCACAGCAAAGATTCCTTCTTGCTGGCGGAAACAGCCTTGTCAAAGGTCTCAACCATCTTATTCGTTTTATTTTTTTTCATGTAGCAGACCCCGAGCATGCCCATGGCAATCCAGTTACGGACAAAACTTTTTTCCAGGTAGGGAAACGCTGCGGCAAAGTCTCTTTTGAGATAAAGGATCGTTCCTATCTGCGAATTGATCTGCGATTTCACCATGAACTGCCAATTGCTGAATTTAAAACCATCCTCCAGCGCCTTTACCGCCTTTTCAGCTCGGTTGGCCTGTACGTCGCGCTGGGCACCCTCCATCAGCTCACCGATCTGCTTCATTATGTAGCGGGAAATCAAATAGTAGCAGAGCGCGAAAACTGCCACCGAAACGGCTACAGCAATCCAGGCATCGAGACCAATGACCTGGTTCAACACAAATGAAACAACAAGAGATATAGCCATGGAGATGATCAGATTATACATTGGAGCGAAGTCCCTTTCGATCGCAGATATTTCAGGGTGGGCAGACAGCACAGTGCGCCCGGGTCAAGGTGCAGAACTTTACCAATCCGGCATGAAAAAGTCAAAGCAATCCAAGGCTTGAAGGCATGAATATAGCGGAAAGGAGAGTTAACTCCGCTGGGTTTTGGAAACCAGCAGGGTCAGCTTCTGGCCGGGTTGCAGCAGGTGATCGTGTTCCAGGTCGTTCCAGTTGCGTATCTGATCCATCTTGACATCGAACTGGCGACCGATTCCCCAGAGCGTATCCCCCGGCTGGACCCGGTAAACCAGCTTGCGCGTCGGACCGGATGAGCGCTTGACGATCTGCTTGCCCTTGTTGGAGACAGCCAGAACCTGGCCGGGGCGGAGCAGGTTACTCCAACCAAGCCGATTCCAGACCCGCAGTTCCTTCTCTGATACCCCGAAACGCTGGGCAATCTTCCACAGACTGTCGCCCTTGCGCACCGTATAAACCTTTCGCCGACTGCGGACATAATCGTCCGACATCTCGTCGATCGGCAACCGGGTAAAACCTTCCCTTAATGGCAGAATCAGGTCGTCACCGATCTGTAATGATCGTGGGTTACTGATCTCGTTCAGGGCCATGATGTCATCGACCCGGATCCGGTAACGTTTCGCCAGAGCTCGCAACGTATCCCCCCTGGCGACCTGATGGCGGTGGTAGCGAGCCCTTTGATCAACAGGCAGAGCGGCATAAGCGGCCTTTATCCTCTGGCCACTGTCGGTGGGAACCCGTAGACGGTAATTTTTCACACCGGGCGGGGTACACCAGCGTTTCAGTTCCGGATTCAACTCTTTCAATCTGTCGTATTCGATATCCCCCAACCGCGCGATCACTTCGAGGTCGGTCGTAGTCGGCAGCGTGACAGTCTCGTAGGGCTGAGGCTGCTGAAAATTCAGTTCCGTAAATCCATAGTCTTCGAGGTTGCTGACAATTCGCAGAGTCGCCAACAGCTTCGGCAGGTAATTTTTGGTCTCCTCGCTGAGCACATTGCCATCCGTCAGGCTCCAGAAGTCCGCACTGCCGCTGGCTCTGACGGCCTGACTGACTTTACCGCCACCAGCATTATAGGCTGCGGCTGCAAGATACCAGTCCCCCTTGAAGCGTTTGTTGAGGTCCTTGAGAAATCGTGCTGCTGCAAGGGTAGACTTTTCAATATCCCGTCTTTCGTCACGCCACCAGTCGTTATGCAGACCGTAAAGCCGACCAGTGCTTTCGATGAATTGCCAGGGTCCTGCAGCATGCGCCCAACTGTAAGCGCGCTCATTGAAGCCCGACTCGATCATTGCCAGGTAGGCCAGATCGAGCGGCACCCCTTCGTTGGCAAAAATCAACTGAATCCGAGGAATATGACGTCCCGCACGCTCCAACCAGCGGCGAAAGGATTTGCGCCCATTGCCGGTATAGTAATCAAGCAACCTGTCGATGCGGGAATGCTCAGCCAAAGGCAGATCGGCAGCATAGGGAAGTCCCATCGGGGCCGATTCAAGGTAAGATTCAACCAGTTCAGGAAGTGGAGCTATGGCCGCGGCCATCACCGATGCCGTCAGCTCTGGATCGAACGGATCGGGCTCAGAGACAACGACAACTGGCTGCGGGGAAACGACATCGTCAGCAACATCGATCTGCGTTTCAGGACCGACAACTTCCTGCGACTGGACCGTCGGTGGTGAGACCGGCAACTGAGGAAGACAGCCGGTAAGCGGGATCAGCAACAGCAGAACCCAGCGATATCTGAACATATAATGCCTCCAGACCGCAGCCTTCCAGTCAGAAACGGTCTTTTTTCGAAAAAATCATGCCCGGATGACAAACCGAGACTGCAAACATGAATTAGATTGGGATAATCTAACGGAGACTCTCCCCAAATGTCAAGTCAACTCAGGATTTTCGGCGTTCTGCTCCGGCCAGAAGCGCCGCTGTAACTCCTCGACCAACGGGGTAAAACTGTCGCGGTTCAATGCGCTGACCGGGACAGCTTGAAATCTTCGGCAATACGCCTTGACTTCCTGTTCCGGCACCTGATCAACCTTATTAAAAACCAGGAGACGCGGTCTGCGGGCCAGATCAAGGTCACTCAGAATCTTCTCCACAGACCCGATCTGGTCTTCAAAGCGAGGGTTGGACAGATCAACCAGATGAAGCAGCAGATCTGCATCGTCCAGTTCTTCGAGCGTGGCCTTGAAGGCTCCGATCAGGCTCGGTGGCAGATCACGGATAAAACCAACGGTGTCAGTGATAATCACCTCGCGATCCAGCGGGAAACGCAACCGTCGGGTCGCCGTATCCAGAGTAGCGAACAGCAGGTCCTCGGTAAACACCTCACTTTGGGTCAGAGCGTTGAGCAGGGTCGATTTGCCCGCATTGGTGTAACCGATAATCGAGATGATCGGCAGCCCGGCCCGTACGCGCTTCTGCCGCCTCTGCAAGCGACCTCTCCCGAGACCGTCAAGCTCTTTTTCCAGCCGTCGAATCCGGTCACGGGTTCGGCGCCGGTCGATTTCCAGTTTGGTCTCTCCCGGGCCGCGACCGCCGATGCCGCCCATAAGGCGTGACAGTGCTGTTCCTTTGCCGGTCAGACGAGGCAGAATATATTTGAGTTGGGCAAGTTCTACCTGCACCTTACCGTCGCGGGACTGAGCCCGCCCGGCGAAGATATCGAGTATCAGCTGGGTCCGGTCGATAACCTTCATCTCGGTGATTGCCGAAATGGAACGGACCTGATTGGGGCTGAGGTCCTGATCGAACACCAACAGCGTGGCATGCTGCTGCAGAGCACGGATAACGATTTCCCGCAGCTTCCCCTCCCCGACCAGGTAGCGAGGATTGAGTTTGCGCGGCCGCTGAATGACCTGGTCGATCACCACCAGGTCGGCGGTCCGGGCCAGTTCGGACAGTTCCGCCATCGAGTCCTTGACCTGCTGCGCCGTTCTCTGCCCGACACTGATCAGGATTGCCCGTTCACGGCCGTCAGACAGGTCAACCGTCTCCGCCGCGATCTGCTCCATTTCGCGATCAAGAGCCCCGATGAATGCCGCGAAATTCAGTTCCAGGCGATGCGTCGCCGCTATTGTCACCCGCTCGATCTGCGCTTTATCGCGGGTCGGCACCAGATGAGCATATTCAAGACGTCCCGGCAGGCCGTCTTCGCCAACCCCCAGGGCAACCATCGCGTCCAGTCTCAACAGTTCAAGATCCGTCAAGTCATCGCGGGAGAGGGGTTCCTGCTTGAGGTGGGTATGAATACAGCGCAAACCACGCAGGCCGCTTCGGCCAAGGGCAAAGCCGGACAGGTCTGGGATGAGGATTTCCCGGTCGTCACCGACGATTACATGCTTCACCCCCCCGGACCGGTCGACAATCAATCCGATCTGCCTGTGAATTTGATGCGACTGTTCCGACAGGTAGCGGGCCAACTCCTGAGTAATCAACTTATCGGCCGGTATCCGGCGCCGGTAAATCCGCTCCAGAGCCTGAACCTGACTCGCTTTCAGACCGCTTGTTTTGCCGTGAATCATGTTCTGTCCGAAAAAAGAGAAAAGGCCCCATACGGGGCCCTTCCTAGGCTAATACTGAGAATGATCAATCCACTTAACCCGCATTATTGCTGAATCCGCCATCCACATAATGGATTTCACCGGTCACAGCGGTGGAAAGGTCGGACAGCAGATAGAGGGTCGACTTGCCGACCTCATCCTGAGTCACCAGACGCTTGAGCGGAGAACGTTCTTCGGCAATTGAAAGTTTTTCCTTGAAGTTAGCAATACCCGACGCCGCGAGGGTCTTGATCGGTCCGGCGGAAATCGCATTGACCCGGATCCCTCTTTCGCCGAGTTCGGCCGCCAGGTAGCGGACCGATGCCTCCAGCGCTGCTTTGGCAACCCCCATGACGTTGTATTGCGGCACCGAACGA
The DNA here is from genome assembly GCA_002869695.1 of Desulfuromonas sp. Taxonomy (GTDB): domain Bacteria; phylum Desulfobacterota; class Desulfuromonadia; order Desulfuromonadales; family Geopsychrobacteraceae; genus BM509. The sequence continues at coordinate 5,470 of PKUD01000199.1, forward strand.
ACCGAGCCAAGATAGGTCATGGTGACGATGCTGCCGCCATCATTCATGATCGGGGCGGCATAACGGGTCATGGAGACCAGCGAGTATGCACTGATATCCAAAGCCAACTGGAATCCTTCACGCGACGTCTGGCTGAACGGCTTTTTCAGATCTTCCCGGTTGGCGAAGGCCACGGCATGCACGACAAAATCGATCTTGCCCCACTGCTTTTCAAGTTCGGCAAAAACAGCAGCAAGCTGGTCTTCGTTTACCACGTCGCAGGGTAGAATAATTTTAGACCCGAGGCTCTCAGCCAAAGGTCGTACCCGCTTTTCCAGCGCTTCGTTCAGAAAGGTAAAAGCCAGTTCCGCACCAGCCTCCTTGAGTTGCTGTGCAATCCCCCAGGCAATGCTTTTATCATTGGCGAGCCCGAAAATAACCCCACGTTTTCCAGCCATTAAGCTCATTACAATCCGTCTCCTTGAGATAATAATCCTTCACCGGCAGGTCTGCCGGTGACAGGAGTTTTATAAGACTGTTCTTTTTAACAAAAGTCCTAGCCAAAGGCAAGTGAGCACACCCCTTCGCGAACATTTTTATCAGGGGCATGCGGGGTATCCGTGGAACCATCGCCTTGCAGGGGTCCTGGGAGGAGTCTGGGCAACCTTCTTAGGGCAGGGCCAAAACGACAACGGCCAGCTCGAGGTTTCGAGCTGGCCGTTGCATGTCTGAGCTGAGGATAGATTCAATATTATTCTTCGTAAACCAGCACCCGGATCAGGCCTATGGTCTGGCCCTCCTCGGTGGTGGTACTGTCACTGACGGAAATGACCCGCTTAATGCCGTTCTCCCGGATAAAGTCGTTCACCCGAGTATCGAGCTCGATAAGCTCTTTGTGGGCCCTGAACACCTCCAGTGGTTCTCCGAAAGTCTTGACCTTAATCATGGCAACCTCCGCTTGGCAGTTTTATCTGACCTGAACAACCTCTTTTACTTCGGCAATCTTTTCCTTGAGAGTTCTTTCAATCCCCATTTTCAACGTCATGGTCGACATCGGACAAGAACCGCAGGCACCGGTCAGTTTGACACTGACGACACCGTCTTCACTGACATCGACCAATTCGACATCGCCGCCGTCTGCCTGCAGGGCGGGATGAACCATATCCAAAACTTCTTCTACTCTTGCCTTCATGAATAAAACCTCCATTTCGTGGGTTGGTATGTACTTAGGTACGATCAGTATAACGCTTTACGCCAGCGCCGACAAACATCGGAAGTCGATTCTTCCGTAGTCTGGAAACAACAAGTTTTTCGCCACAGATTAAAACATTCCGGACGGGACTCCGATATCCCTGATTTTCCTGGCGCAGAGCAGTTCGGGGGCATCGACGCCTTTACCCTGGACCAGAATTTTAAAGCTTTCCCCCATCCCCCCTTCCGGAAGAATCAGGTTCTTGAGGGTCATCCGCAGGGCCTGGGCTTTCTGCGGATCGGGTTCACTTGCCTGCAGTTCGACCAAAGCTTCGAAAAAACCGAGTCCCATCAGAAAACGGTACTGTTCTCCGAAGTAGAGACTCTGCAGACCCTGCTGTTCACCGATTTTCTGCAGCGCGGTAAAATCGATATGCGCGGTAATATCCTGACAGCCGACCCTCTGATAGGGGTCTTCACTGGTCTGGTGACGATGATAGCAGAGCAGGGTTCCGGTCTTGCGATAGGGCGCCATCAGCTCCTCTGCATGATAACCATAATCGATGGTCATGACGAAACCACGACCAAGAATGCCAGCGACGTCTTTCATCCAGGCGAGCGCCTCAAGGTTGACTTCGCTCCGGTTCCCTTCTGCGGGCTGCAGTTCAACGAGCCGATGATAATCGGCAATCTTATCCGTGGAGAGTGGGCGCAGCTCTTCGGCAAATCCCTGCTCACCGTGGACAACAAAGACCTCCCGTAGCTCGCCCCCCCGCTTTTCCACCAGATGGACAGGGAAGGCATCGACCAGCTCGTTGGTCAGAAAGCAGCCCTGCATCCCCTGCAGGTCGTTAAACGAGCACCATTCAACCCGCCCGGCGCTGAGATGATTGGCCAGATTTGCCGCCTGTCGCTGCTGATGATCTGGACTTATCTCGACAATCCGGTAGTTCAGACAGGCATAAAACTCTGGGAATTCTTCTGCGGCAGCATCAAGGATGTCGCCGCAAAGATGGCCCTCTCCGGCCCCCTGTTCGGCGATGGTAAATTCACCGCAGCCAAGCAGCTGCAACATCTGGTTCAGCTGACGCGCAATCAGCCGGCCGAAGAGGGCATGGACACTGGACGAGGTAAAGAAGTCACCCTCCTTACCAATACGGGTCCGCGCAGAGGTATAGTAACCATATACGGGGTGGTAAAGACACTGCTCCATGAACTGGGCAAAACTGATCCCTCCACGCTCTGCGATCAAATCACACAGCAGCGTCCGCAACGCCGGCTTCTCTTCCATACAATCTGTCACGTTTGATTCGTTCAAGAGATGACCTGTTGGATGTCCTGTAAGAGGATTGTTACGCCTTACACCTGAGCGGTCAGGGACCGCCCTTTAGGACGGGGTAGCCACGCAACTGCCAAGCCCAGATACCGCCGTTCAGATTATAAACCGGGCCGTAACCATTTTTTGCCAGATAATTGACCACCTGGGAACTGCGGGAGCCAACCGCACAATAGACCAGAATGGGTCTATCCTTGGGCAGCTCGGCAATGCGGCGCAGTAACTGGTCGATCGGAATCAGCCTTGCGTCCTTCATGCGAACCTGTTGGTATTCAGGGAAGGTCCGCACATCCAGTAAGAAAACCTGGCTGTCCTGCTCGATCAGGTCACGCGCCTGAGACGCGGTCAGGTTCTGCGGGATTGAAGCCAGCACAGATCCGGCGCCTGCCAGGAGAAGCAGCAGGGCAAGTAAAAGTTTCCGTAATGTCAAGCTGAGACCTCCGTCAATTTTTCGAGACGACACTATATTCAACACCTCATATAAATACTAGTCCCAAATCGACAAAAAAATCCACCTCATCCAGGTATGTTTTTTCAACAAGTGACAGCTCTGCATCTCATCAGCAGCTTGAACTTGGCTTCGATTCATGCAATTATGACCCGCTATGGAAAAGATCAGTGTCCGGACCGGTAACGACCTGATCCGATCCGCTTGAGATCGTCAATATTTACCAGGTACACTCAGCCTGGCACGGCAGCTAACTACGACCCCGGAGAAATTTTTATGGCAATTATTACCATCTCACGAGAAATGGGTGGCGGCGGCATCCCGATCGCACATCAGGCGGCAGAAGACCTCGGCTACAAACTGATCAACGGTGATGCCATCAAAGAACTTGCTCCGCAATACGGATTGACCAATGAAATCCTGACCCAGATTGACGAGAAACCACCGGCCTTTATCGAAAAACTTGATCGTCAGATTGAACTCGGGGTTCACCGTATTCAGCTGATCATTCTGGAGCAGTCGCTGAAGGGAAACGTCATCATCTACGGTCGTGGCGGCCAGGATTTGTTACCCAATATCAACAGCGTGTTCCGGGTCCGGGTTATTGCACCTTTTGAAGACCGGGTAGAGCGCTGGGCGGAACGAGAATGGATCGACCCGGATCTGGCCCACTCGATGGTCCGCAAAAGTGACCAGCAGCGTGCCGGTTTCATCAAATATTATCATGACCGCGATTGGGAAGATCCTCTCCACTATGATCTGGTCATCAACACGGTCCGTCTCTCTTTCGACATGGCGGTCAAGCTGATTGTCGAGGGCGTCCATGACAAGAATCTGGCAGAGAATAAGGACGCAGGCAAAAAGAAACTGAGGGACCTGATAATCCAGAAAAAAATCCAGATAGCCCGGCTCGCGGATGAGCGGATCGAGGACATCTATTTTGACATCAGTGTCCGCGATGGCGTGGTGACCCTTGAGGGTCATGTCTACAGTGAAGCGGAACGTAAAGTCGCTATTGCTGACACCAGAGAGGTCGAAGGGGTCGTTGATCTGATTGACCGACTCAAAGTCGTCGGCTATCGATCCTCTGCTCAAGACCACTAAACTATTAATCCAAACATGACTCACTCAAACGCCGGCAGTTGTGCCGGCGTTTCCTGTAGAACAGAACAAGGAGTAAAGAACCATGGCAGGACACAGCAAATGGGCCAACATCAAACACCGCAAAGGGGCCCAGGACGCCAAACGGGGGAAAATCTTCACCAAACTGATCAAGGAAATCACGGTCGCCGCGCGGATCGGCGGCGGTGATTTTGAAACGAATCCTCGCCTGCGACTGGCGGTTGACAAAGCTAAACAGGCAAACATGCCCAAGGACAACATCGATCGGGGCATCAAGAAGGGGACCGGCGACCTCGACGGCGTTACCTATGAAGAAGGAACATTCGAAGGCTACGGCCCCGGCGGTGTTGCGGTGATTGTCGAATTTCTCACCGACAACCGTACCCGTACCGTGGCGGATGTTCGTCATGCCTTCAATAAGTACGGAGGAAGCCTCGGCGTTAGTGGCTCGGTGGCCTTCATGTTCGACCGTAAAGGACAAATCATCTTTTCCGAAGATCTGGATTTCGACACGATTTTCGAAGCAGCTCTTGAAGCAGGTGCCGAGGACGTCAAGGAAGAGAATGGCATCATCGAGGTCGTGACCGATCCGGCTGAATTTGAAACAGTTAAAAATGCTCTTGATGCCCAGGGCCTTGAATATCAGTCTGCTGAAATCACCATGATTCCTCAAAACATGTCACCGGTCGAAGGGAAGCAGGCTGAAACACTGATGAAAATGATCGACGCCCTTGAGGACAACGATGATGTGCAGAACGTCCATGCCAACTTTGACATCTCCGACGAGGAGATGGAAAGGATCATGGGGTAAGTCGGTGCGTGACGCACGGCTCTCGACGGTCCGAACTGACCTTGGACAGCGCATCGCATAAATCGCACGTGAAGAAGTGATGAGAATTCTCGGAATTGATCCCGGCAGCCGTGCCACGGGCTACGGATTGATCGAACAACAGGGCAATCGGTTAATTCATCTCGACAACGGAGCAATCACCACTCGTAGTGGAGATGAACTGGCTCTGCGCCTGCAGCGTATCTATCGCGAACTCTCCGAGTTGATCGATAAATTCCGCCCTGACGCGATGGCCGTGGAACAGGTTTTTATGGCCAAGAATCCGGCCTCGGCCCTCAAGCTGGGCCACGCCCGTGGAGCCGCCCTGTTGGCCGGAGTCAATGCCGACCTGCCTGTCGCTGAATACTCAGCACTGCAGGTCAAAAGTGCCGTTGTCGGATATGGCCGGGCCGCCAAGAGCCAAGTCCAGCAGATGACCAGGACCCTGCTGAATCTTCCCGAAATTGCCCAGGAAGATGCCGCCGATGCCCTGGCTGTAGCGATCTGTCATGCCCACAGCCACCACCTAGCCAGCAGGATGGCCGCGACCAACCTGCGCCCACGCGGGAGACGCTGATGATCGCCATGTTGACCGGACAGATTGCCTATCGCAGTACCGACCATATCATTCTGGATGTCGGCGGCGTTGGCTATCGCCTGCAGATTCCCCTTTCGACCTTCTATGCCCTGCCCGAAACGGGACAGGTTCAATTGAAGGTTCATACTCACGTCAAGGAAGATGCGATCCAGCTGTTCGGCTTCCTCACTGAAGCTGAAAAAAACTTTTTTGCTCTGCTGATCTCGGTCTCAGGGGTTGGTCCGAAACTGGCAACCACCGTTCTGTCGCATATCCCGACGGATGAACTCGGGCAGGCCCTGACCGATGGTGATATTGCCCGCCTGACGGCGATTCCGGGGATCGGCAAAAAAAGTGCTGAGCGACTGGTCCTGGAACTGCAGGACAAAGCCGCAACCCTGTCCATCAATCTTCCGGCTCCGGTCAAAGGGGCAGCACCGACGCGGATCGACAGCAGTCACCAGGACGCCATTTCAGCACTTGTCAATTTGGGCTACAAAGAGAACCTGGCGAAGAAAGCCCTCAAAGGAATTGAACTTCAGCCGAACACCCCGCTTGAGGAGATCCTCAAAGGGGCTCTCAAGATTCTGGTCAAATAAACCGGCAATGGAGAGACCGTGAACGAACGTCTGATAGCTGCTGAACTGAAACCTGAAGATCTGACGCTGGATGTGGGCCTGCGGCCGCAGTCACTGGCTGAGTACGTCGGCCAACTGAAAGCCAAGAAGAACCTGCAGATCTTTATTGATGCCGCCCGCAAGCGCCAGGAAGCCCTTGACCACGTCCTTTTTTTTGGCCCACCGGGACTCGGCAAGACAACCCTGGCAAACATTATCGCCCAGGAGATGGGGGTTAGCATCAAAAGCACTTCAGGACCAGTCATTGAAAAAGCCGGTGACCTTGCAGCGGTGCTGACCAATCTGGAAGAGGGTGACGTCCTTTTCATTGATGAAATACACAGATTATCCCCTGTTGTTGAAGAAATTCTCTATCCGGCAATGGAAGATTATCAACTTGATATCATGATCGGTCAGGGCCCCTCAGCGCGCACCATCAAGCTTGACATCCCTCGCTTTACCCTGGTCGGAGCAACCACCAGAGCAGGCTTGCTCTCTTCGCCGCTACGTGACCGATTCGGCGTCATCAGTCGCCTCGAATTCTACTCGACCGAGGAACTGACCACGATTGTCCAACGCAGCGCCAGAATTCTTGATATCGAGATCGAAGTCGAAGGAGCAGTGGAGATCGCCCGTAGAAGCCGCGGCACGCCGAGAATAGCCAACCGGCTGCTGCGCCGGGTGCGCGATTTTGCTGAAGTCGAAGGTGATGGCATTGTAAGCCGTTCTTTGGCAGACAGTTCCTTAGGGCGCCTTGAAGTGGACAAGCAGGGGCTGGACTATATGGACCAGATTCTGTTGCTGAGTATCATCGAAAAATTCGCTGGCGGTCCGGTCGGTCTTGACACATTGGCGGCAGCGATCGGCGAAGAGCGTGATACGATTGAAGATGTGATTGAACCCTACTTAATCCAGCAGGGTTTCCTGAATCGCACGCCTCGCGGCCGTACAGCGACGGAGCTCTGTTATCGCCATTTTCAGAAAACTCCCCCGGAGCAGGGCCGCAACGGCACCCTGTTCGGTTGAAGAAAGGTCGGCTTTTTGAAAAAGCTCTTTTCATGCTGCCTGTTACTGTGGCTGTCAGCCTGTGTTCCTCTGCTGGACAGTATCAACGAAACCACCCAGAAAATCCCTGCTGATCAGCAGCTCTTCCTGGATGGAGTTGAACAATTCAGCCAACAGCGGGAGGCGTCAACGCTGCGTCTGTTGCAAGACCGTTTCCCTTCAAGCCCCTGGACCAGCAAGGCCGCGGCGATCCTGTCCCTGATTGATCAAATCAACGGCCAGGAACAGCAACTCGCACAACTGCAGAGCCAGCTGGCACAGCAGCAACAGCAGCTGGCCAAACATGCGAACCACAGTACCGATCAGGAGCTGGAAGAACACATCAAACGCTGTCAATCGGACAATCAGCGACTGAAAGAAGAGTTATCCGTCTCCCGCAGGCAGCTGGAAGCGCTACGTGAACTCACCATCGAGCTGGAACTGAAAGAACCTTGATCTGCAGGGCAGCTTGATGAAAGAGACCGATCTCAAACAATTCGCCAGACAACTTGCCATCTGGGCAGATCTGGTGATCGAACATGGTCGGACACCCTTTCGCCGGGTCGATCAGTTCCCTCTCCTGTATACCAGCAAAGGCTTTTTCCGCCCGCCTCTGGTCTTCTGGATCAATCGACAGAGCCTGATGGCCGGCGGCATCGTCCTCCTCCCAGACAACAATCTGCCGAAGCAACTGGAACTGGGCTCTGCCACTGCCGCAGCCCTCGGCCTTAAACATTTCGTCACATGGGAAAGCAGCAGAATCTGTATCTGGAACACTGATGGCGAAACAACCTGCATGGAGAAGCAGCTTCCGGTGACTGCGGGCGATGAACCGGAAACCTTTCGGGCCCTGCTGTTGGAGGTTATGGAAGAGGTCAAGCTGCTGTCCGTTTTGGGCATGGTTCCGGCCAACCAGTTGTCAGCCACTTATCTCCACAACCTGTTCCAGGAGACCCTCAATTCAGCGCGTGGCCCGCTGGTCAACACCTTCCGCCAGACCCGGGCTGATGGACAATTAAAAGAGAACATCAGCAGGGCAGACCGGCAAGCAGAGCAATTTAACCGCCTGACCCTGCTGCGCCTGTTGGCACTCCTCTGGCACGATGTGTTGCCGGAATCAATTCTGCCGGAAAAACTGCAAACGGCTATGCAATTGGTGATCCCGTCTCTGCCTCCGGAGCTCCACCAGCCCCTTTCTCAGGGCCTGCAGGAGCAGGAACCGGTCCTGCCGCTCGAGAGCGCGGTCTGCTATCATCACCTGCTGCTGCGCCTTCGTCAGATCACCTGGAACAAGCCCGTCGAACGGGCCAGGCAGGCCATCAGTCAGTTCCTGTCCCCGGAAAAGACGTCCCCCGTGCGTCCCTTTCTGCCCCCAGCAAAAGAGGTCCCACTGCTGCAAATCAACCCAAAAGTGCCGTTGTTGGGCTATAGTCTGCTCCATGAGCTTTCCGGATCGGCATCGTTCCTGGCCTCGGCTGCCCTGCTGCGACATGTCAACAATGACCCGCCTGCGCATCAACACTGCGGCACCCTGTTCCGGTTTTCCGAGCTTCCCCTCCCGGCTACCCGCATCCAGGGTCAGCTCACCAACCGGAGAAGAGTTCCCAGGGACGTGCGTCAGCGATACGATGCCCTGCTCAGAGCCTCCTGGCCGACCCGACGGTTCGACCTGCCCCCCGACTCACCCTACTGGGTATTAGAAACCATCCACCTGCTCGGCATGAGTCCCATGAATGCTGAATTGGAACTGGAAATCCCTTCTTCCTGGCTCATTGCACCATGCGGGCAGACCCTGTGGACCCTGATAAGCGAAAATTTCCAGCTGCACACGGTAACCTGGGAGGAGCAGACAACGATCCTTTCTCTGCAAAAACAGCGGGGAGGGGTAGACATCACAAAAGTTATCTACCGGCAGACGGAACGTCAGATCGACTGGAGTGAAACAACCGGCAGGACGCGTGCCTTGCTGCTGTTCAGCTTGCTCCTCCCGGATCCCATCTATCAGCTGTTGCAATCGGACCGCTTTCAACCCTGCAGAGAGATTTCAACAACCGCTGCGACCGATCAGGGTCTGCGCGCCTACAGCAGAACTTTGCTGGGTCGCCGCCTCTGGAAACTGCTCGGCGGCGACGAACCAGCTGACACTGCCGATCAGATCAGACAACAGTCCGACATGCTCGGCTGGCCTGTGCCGGCAGAAGACATCCTCTGCCGGCTGAGCCTTTCGGCGACAAACGAGCCCCGGTCTGACCGTCATCAGCAGGAACAAGATCAGACACTCACTGAGCTGCTCAAGCTTTCCACAGATCTCGATTTCCCGGTTCCGCAATGGCAGGAGACACACCCGGCCTCGTCCGTGCGTCAGGTGGCGACGTCCAACCACCGGCAAAGGATTGTCCACAACCTTAAAGCCCGGGGACTGCCAGATTTTCCAGAACAGTATCTCTATCAACTCGACTCTCCGGAACTGACCCGCTACCACTTCCAACCACCGCTGCAGGTCACCAGCGAACTCCTGGGACAGTATGAGTTGATCGACTCAACTCAGGCCAGCTTCATCGTCCAGGGTGAAGCGACGGTCGAAGCGTTAAATCTCTGCGCAAAGCTTGGTCGCTGCGAGGTCGAACTTCCAGTGGATCAGCAGCAGCTCAACAGCATACTCACCTCCTACCGCAATGATCTGTTGCAACTGCGACAGGAATTGTCCCGACAGGCGCATGTCCTGCTGGAAAACCCGCAGGCAGCAGAAAGGCTCTCCAAAAAAATCTGGCATGAGCTGAATCTCCCCCCCTGGAAATGGCTCGAACATTGACAATCCCGAGTTTTTCTGGCAATGCTGGATTTTATCTTCAGAGGTGAACCATGAATATTTTGCTGCATGTCTGCTGTGGAAACTGCGCGATCTATCCGGTTAAAGTTCTGCGCGAGCAGAACCATACTGTCACCGGCTATTTCTTCAATCACAACATCCACCCATATCAGGAATTCAAACGTCGTCTGGAAACCACCAGGGAATACGCTGACCGGGTGGAACTACCGCTTTTGATTGACGAAGAGTACCGCCTGGAAACGTTCCTGGCGGAAGTCGCTGCCGATCCCTCCCGCCGCTGCAGCTACTGCTACCGCTCCCGTCTGGCAGCAACTGCCAGGACCGCAGCAGAGTCGGGGTTCGAAGCGTTCACCACGACGCTGCTCTATTCCCGCTATCAGCAACACGATGAGATTGTCGAGTACGGTCAACAACTGGCCACAGAATTCAATCTGACTTTTCACTACGAGGACTACCGGAGTGGCTGGCAGGAAGGAATCCGCATCTCGAAAGAGTTGGGTCTATACCGTCAACAGTATTGCGGATGTATCTATTCGGAGAAAGAACGTTACGCTCCGCGCCCGCAATAGTTTCGACTTTGACTGCCAGGGCCTTCGGAACACTGTTCGTTGCGCATTGCCCGGCACCCCGGGCCATACTCTTTATGTTATAATTTTCACGAGTTACAAAGGCAGCCTAACATCTTTTCATGGGAGGAACGAATATGCTCGAGTTTGTTGAAAAGACCATGTTGGCCGGTATCGGCGCCCTTTCCCTGACCCAGAAAAAGGGCGATGAGCTGCTCCAGGAACTGAAGGAACGGCTCGACCTGACCGAGGAAGAAGGCAAAAAACTGCTGGGCAAGCTGGAAGATGCGGCCCGCGAAAACCAGGCCCGCCTGGAGGAATTGGCCCGCGAAGAGGTCAAAAGCGCCTGTCAGAGGGTCGGATTGGTCACCAACGAAGAATTTGAAAAGATGAAAAAAAAGGTGGGCCAACTCGAGAAACAGTTGAAAGCCCTGAAAAACTCCTGAGCGGATAATTACCATTGATGCTGCCCTTTACCCGGATCAACCGCAATATCCGTTCCCTGAAACGTTACCGCCAGGTCCTCGGCGTCCTGATCAAATACGGCTTTGGTCATGTCATCGAAGAGTTGAATATCAACTATTACCTGGAGCTGGGCAAACGGATCGTGACTTTGGGTGCCAAAACTCAGGACATCGAGCGACTGACCCAACCGGAACGTCTGCGGATGGCGATGGAGGAATTAGGCCCGACGTTCGTCAAACTCGGGCAAATCCTTTCCACCCGACCCGACCTGGTTCCGAAAGAATACACCGAGGAATTCAGAAAACTGCAGGACAAGGTTCCCGCAGTGGACTTCCAGCAGATACGTCAGCAGATCGAGAAAGAATTCGACCGACCAATCACTGAGACGTTTGCCGAAATTGACCCGGAACCGATAGCGGCCGGGTCAATAGCCCAGGTCCACCGAGCACGATTACATTCCGGTGAAGACGTGGTGGTAAAAGTCAGACGACCGGGCATCCTCAAGATTCTCGAAACCGATCTCGACATCCTCGCCGGACTCGCCTATCTGGTTGAAAACCATCTGCCGACCAGCGAGCTGTACGACCCCTCCGGAGCTGTTCGCGAATTCCGTCGAACCGTTTTTCGCGAGGTTGACTTCACCCGTGAAGGGCTTACCACTGACCGGTTCGCCAATCACGCCAAGGACATTAAATCAGCCTACACGCCCAGTGTCTACTGGGATCAGACCGGTGAAACTGTTCTGACCCTGGAACAGGTCGATGGCATCAAAGTCACTTCTTTTGAGGAACTTGAATCCCAGGGTCTCGACCGCAAAAAAATAGCCGAGAACTGCGCCACAATTCTGCTCGAACAGGTTCTGGTCCATGGCCTTTTCCATTGTGATCCACATCCCGGCAATATCATGGTCCTGCCAGAGGAAAAAATCTGCTTTCTTGATTACGGTATGATCGGTCGACTGGACGATGAACTGAAACAGCAACTGGCTGAGCTTCTGGTTGCGGTCCTGCAGCGGGATGCTCAGCGGATCATCAGCCTGTTGATCTATTCCGGGGACCTCACCGAAGACATTGATCGCGGCGCCCTCAAGCGGGATATCACTGAATTCATTGATGACTACTACGACCTGCCCCTGGCTGACTTCAATACCGGTCGTCTCCTGACCGATTTCGTCGATATCCTGAACCGTTACCGGATCCGCTTCCCGGCAGATCTGATCCTCTTGGCCAAAGCACTGGTGACGCTGGAAGGGGTGGCCCGCCAACTTGATCCGGAGTTCAACCTTGTCTTTTACTTGAAACCACAGGTCGAGCATCTGGTGCGCGCCAGACTCAGCCCGATCTGGATGTCGCGAGATCTGGTTGCCCTCGGACGCGACTATGGATCCCTGTTCCGGCAACTGCCACAGGACCTGCGTGAACTGGTTCATCGGGTGAACCACAACAAATTCAAAATTGATCTGGAACACCGCGGCCTCGAACGGCTGATAACCGATCTCGACAAATCCACCAACCGCATCTCCTTCAGCATGGTCATTGCTGCGCTGGTGATCGGTTCTTCGCTGATCATGCAAACCGACAAAGGTCCGATGCTGTTTGACTTCCCAATCCTCGGGCTGCTGGGTTATTCAATTGCCGCATTTCTCGGCCTGGGCCTGGCTGTTGCAATTCTCCGCTCGGGCCGGATGTAAGATCAAATCTGCGCAGTTGTGTCTTTAACAACACAGAGCCCCGTAAATTTTCCAAGTATTGCTACAGCAATAATCCCTGGAGCAATAACGCTTCAAATCCCTCTCAGCAATTCCGAGCAGTTACATAACAGAGAAAACATGGCAAAATAATTGCATATCTTATGAACTTGTTTTTTAACCCTGTAAAGACGGCAGATTTATGATTCTACAACGCACCATCGGCGCCCCGACCCAAATCAGCGGAATCGGGCTACATTCCGGAGCCCAGATCAATCTCAAACTGCGCCCTGCGCAAGCGGATACGGGTATCATCTTCCATCGTCACGATGGCGACAGAACCGTTGCCATCAAAGCAGCAGCTGAAAATGTTGTCGATACCAGACTGGCAACAGTTCTCGGTTGCAATGGAGTGACGGTTTCAACTGTGGAACATTTTCTGGCCGCCCTGACTGCCTGCGGTATCGACAATCTACATGTTGATATCGATGGTCCGGAAATCCCGATCCTAGATGGCAGCGCCTCTCCTTTCATTCAACTGCTGCAGAAAGTCGGCACAATAAACCACGACAAGACCCGCAAATTCATTGCCATTCGCAAACCGATTGAGCTCATCGAGGGTGAAAAACGGATCAACATCATTCCATCCCGTTTTTTCCGGGTCACTTTTGACATTGTCTTCGAGCACAAGGCAATCGCCCTGCAACAATACAGCATGAAATTCTCCACCGAGAACTTTTCCAAAGAGATCGCCCCGGCCCGCACTTTCGGCTTTCTTCATGAAGTCGAATATCTCAAAGCCAACGGCCTTGCCCGTGGCGGTTCCCTGGACAACGCGGTAGTCATAGATGAAGAGGGGGTCATGAACCCGGACGGACTGCGTTTCCAGGATGAATTTGTCCGTCATAAAATCCTCGACGCTTGTGGTGATTTCAGCCTGCTGGGCCATCCGATGCTTGGCCACATCAGAGCATTTAAGGCCGGTCACGACATCAATGCCAAGATGGTTCGCAAAATTCTTGACACACCGGACTGCTGGACCTATGTCGAATTCGGCGAAGAGGCTCTTCTGGAAGCCAGAAGAACCAGTCCACAGTCATATGCCAACAACTTGGCCTGGCTCCAAGCCTGAGCAGTTCAACATCGTCGCAAAAGGCAGCCCTGTAGGCTGCCTTTTCCATTTTGGTCAACTTGCATTTCTGACACAGCTTGCCTACAATCGATCAGTTCAGCCAGTGTTCCGTATGATCTGAGGACAACAGTCAACGAGGAAGCAAGTGCCCCCAACAACAACCGCAAGCACTAACCAGAAACCAGCTTCTCGCAGTCGTCGGCGGCGCGAATGGATTCTTGTTCTTGTGCTTGTGGCGGCAATCTCGCTCCTCCCCAAACTCGAACTCCAACTCCTTGATATCACTACCAAGTTCCCACTAGGAAACGGCATCATCGCTCTGACGATGATTAACCTGAACCTGTTGTTGGTGATCTCTTTTCTCTTCCTGATCTTCCGCAACCTGTTTAAGTTGATTCTGGAACGTCGTCGAGGGGTGCCTGGTGCACGACTGCGCAGCAAGCTTGTCGGAGCATTCATCGCCTTATCCCTGATTCCAACCATGCTGCTTTTCATGGTATCGGCGGAGTTTATCAGCAAAAGCATCGACAGCTGGTTCAACACCCAGGTTGAGTCGGCGCTGGACGAATCACTACAGGTGGCCCAGACCTACTACCGCAATTCGGAGACCAATGCCCTTTATTACGCAGATCAGCTGGCTCAACGGATCAAGGATGAGAAACTGATCAACGAGGAGAATCTGGAGGCACTGCGCACCCGTATCAAACAAAAACAGGAAGAGTACAACCTCGGCATTGTCGAGGTTTTTTCTGCGACCAATGAAGAGCTAGTCAGGGTCGCCAATCCTAAAATCCCCATTATTGAGATCACCACGGCAACCTCTGACCTCGTTCTTGAAAGTCTTCAGGGAAATCGCTTTTCACGTATCACCCCTGTTGCAAAAGCCGACCTGATCCGCGGGTTTGTCCCGATCTATTCCAACTGGAACCCCAAAGACGTCGTCGGCGTTGTGGTTGTCAATTATTACGTTCCCTACTCGCTGATCAACAAGATGAAGGAGATATCAAGTTCTGTTGAGCAGTATAAAATCACCAAACAGATCAAAACCCAGATTCAGCAGAGCTATGTCATTGTTCTGCTGCTGATCGCCCTGATCATCCTGTTTCTGGCGACCTGGTTCGGCTTCCAGTTGGCCCGTGGCATCACCGTCCCGATTCAGGACCTGGCCACAGCGACCAGCCGGGTTGCGTCAGGCGACCTGGACATCCAACTGGAAACCCGCAGCACAGACGAGGTCGGCACGCTGGTCAAAGCGTTCAACAAAATGACTGCAGACCTGCGTCGCAGTCGCCAAGCCGTAGAACAGGCCAACCAGGAGCTCAAGACCTCAAACCTAGAGCTGGAACAACGCCGTGGCTACATGGAAATTGTCCTGGCCAATGTCACCGCAGGCGTCATCTCGGTGGATCGTTATGGCCGGATCACGACGATCAACAAGTCGGCGGAAAAACTACTTCACTTCAAATCAGGCGAGGTCCTCGGCAAGGATTTTCGCGACGTGATTCCGGGAGCATATCAGACCAAAATCAAGGACTTGTTCAAGGATCTGTTTCAGTCCGAGCAGGGATCAATCCGTCAACAGCTGACCCTGTCCATCGGCGATGAAAAGATCACAATCCTTGCCAACCTCAGTATTCTCCGGGACGATGCGGACAAATTCATGGGCACTGTGATCGTCTTCGATGATCTGACCCAACTGATCAAAGCACAAAGGATGGCGGCCTGGCGCGAGGTCGCCCGGCGTATCGCGCACGAAATCAAAAATCCGCTGACACCGGTACAACTTTCCGCTCAACGCTTGCGCCGCCGCTACCTCGATCGCTTTTCCAGTGAGGATCACGTTTTTGACGAATGCACCAGGATGATCATTCATCAGGTCGATGAGTTGAAAAACCTGGTCAACGAGTTTTCCAACTTCGCCCGCATGCCAGCGACCAAACCCTCACCAAGCAACCTCAACGAGATCATCACCGAAACGCTTATCCTCTATCAGGAAGGGCACAAAAAGATCGACTTCGAACAATCCCTCGATCTCAATCTGCCCTCAGCAAACCTTGACCGTGAACAGATTAAACGGGTGCTGATCAACCTGCTGGAAAATGCAGTTGCGGCAATGGACGGGGAAGGTGCAATCGGTCTGGAAACTCAGTATAATCAGGATTTGCAGATGATTACCATGACCGTCTCGGATACCGGTTGTGGGATCCCTGCGGAAGATAAGACTCGCTTGTTCGAACCTTATTTTTCAACCAAGAAATCGGGAACAGGACTCGGCCTGGCCATAGTTGCAACGATCATCTCTGATCACAACGGCTACATCCGGGTCCGCGACAACATCCCTCGCGGTTCAAAATTTATCGTCGAACTCCCGGCGGGCCGCAGTTGAAAAGAACGTACGCTTTATAAAAGCAGTATGAATATTATTGAGGTCATTAATGGAAACAATACTCATTGTCGATGATGAAGAAAGCATCAGCCTCAGCTTGGAAGGAATCCTCAGTGATGAAGGATTCCGCACAGCTGTCGCAGCGAACGGAGAAGAGGCCTTGGCCATTGCCCAGGCGGAAGATCCGGACCTGGTTCTTCTTGATATCTGGATGCCCGGCATTGATGGGCTTGAAACCCTGCAGCGTCTGCGTCAGAACCGACCGAACCAGCTGGTGATCATGATGAGTGGTCACGGCACTATTGAAACCGCCGTAAAAGCGACCCGGTTGGGGGCTTACGACTTTATTGAGAAACCCCTGTCTCTGGAAAAAATTCTGCTTTCTATCCAGAATGCGATGAAGATAGGTCAGTTGGTTGCTGAAAATCAGGCTTTGCGGGAAAAGATTGACCTTGATTATGAGATGATCGGCGAAAGCCCGGCCATCAGCCGTCTGAAAGGACAGATTGCGGTTGCTGCACCCAGCTCGGGCTGGGTCTTGATAACGGGAGAAAACGGGACCGGCAAGGAGCTGGTTGCCCGCGCGATCCATTATCAGTCAAATCGCAGCCAGCGCCCGTTTGTCGAAGTCAATTGCGCGGCGATCCCGGAAGACCTGATTGAATCGGAACTGTTTGGACACGAGAAAGGCGCCTTTACCGGAGCCACTGCTGCACGCAAGGGCAAATTCGACCAATCACATGGCGGCACCCTGTTCCTTGATGAAATTGGTGACATGAGCCTCAAGACCCAGGCGAAAATTCTACGAATTCTGCAGGAACAGAAATTTGAACGGGTCGGTGGCAACCGCACCATTGAAGTGGACGTCCGGGTCATCGCCGCGACCAACAAGGATCTGGAAGAAGAAATCAAACAGGGTGCTTTTCGCGAAGACCTCTATTTTCGCCTGAATGTTCTGCCGTTCCAGGTTCCACCCTTGCGCGATCGGCGAGAAGACATCCCCATGCTGGTCAAACATTTTCTCGCCTATTTCTGCAGCAAGGAGAGCAGAGAGATCAAGACGACATCCGACCGAGCCATGCAATCACTGGTCAACTACAACTGGCCGGGAAATGTTCGTGAACTGAAGAATCTGATTGAACGGCTGGTCATCATGACCCCGGAACAGGAGATTGATTTGGTTCACCTCCCTCTGTCGATCGGCAAACTTGCAGCCGAACACCAGGATGGGGGGATTGCCATTACCGGCACGCTGCCGGACTCATATCGGGAAGCAAAAGAGCTGTTCGAAAAGCGCTACCTGCTGGAAAAACTGCAGAAGAACGGCTGGAACATATCCCGTACTGCGGAGGAGATAGGGCTTGAGCGCTCCAACCTGCACCGCAAAATCAAATCCTACGGCCTGGAGTCGGAAAAACAGTCATAGGGATTGAAACGGCAAACGGCAGTAGCTGAGAACGGCTGCCGATCAGTGCTGTTGTTGGCGCAATTCCAGTGATTCACGATAGACATCCCGACTGGGAAGGTCAAAATCCCTGGCAACCTGCTTGACTATCTCTTTCCAGCTCAATTCGGTTTCGTTGCGCAGGCGCAGTAAGTTATCCCTGACCGTCCCTTGCGGCCTCCGCTTCAGGGCCGGGCCGATCAAAAGAACCAGTTCTCCTTTGACTTTACCTGCAGAAAAATATTCAGCGGCTGCGACAGCAGTGCCGTGGAACAGTTCCTCATGACGCTTGGTCAGCTCTCGAGCGACTGCCAGTATTCGCTCGCCTCCAAGCACTTCAACGATATCGTCCAGAGTGGTCTGAAGGCGGTGCGGGGTTTCATAGCAGGCAACGGTGCGCGACTCACCCTCCAACGCCTGCAGAACTCCTCGCCGGGCCAGGCTTTTGGCCGGAAGAAAGCCGATAAAAAGGAAACTGTCAGTCGGCAGCCCTGCTATCGACAGTGCTGCAACCACTGCAGACGGTCCCGGGATCGCGACAACGTCAACGCCAGCTTGCCGACATCGCAGAACCAACCGGTATCCAGGATCAGCGATTCCGGGGGTTCCTGCATCTGAGATCAGCGCCAGGGATTCCCCCCTTAACAACCGTCCACACAACTGTTCCGACCGTTGCGTCTCGTTATGTTCGTGATAAGAGATCAGTGGCGTTCTGATCGCATAATGATCCAGCAGCCGACGGCTGTGCCGAGTATCTTCAGCGGCAATCAGGTCGACTTCATTGAGCACCCGCACCGCCCGATAGGTGATGTCCTCGAGATTGCCGATCGGTGTTGCAACAACATACAGGATACCGCTCAATCGTTCCCCTCCAACTGTTGAAGCCAGAGAGCAACACTGGCATCGCTAGGCATCCGCCAATCACCGCGCGGCGAGAGCGCAACGCTACCGACCTTCGGGCCATCAGGCAGGCAGGAACGTTTAAACTGTTGGGAAAAAAAGCGACAATAGAAGATTCGCAGCCACTTGCGGACCTCTGTCAAACTGTATTCCGAGCCAAATGCCTGTTGCGCAAGAATCAGAATTTTCCATGGCGGATAATGCATCCGGACCACTTGATAGAGGAAGAAATCGTGCAGCTCGTAGGGACCAACCACCTGCTCGGTAAACTGTCCGATATTCCCTTCATCATCAGGGGGCAGCAATTCCGGTGAAACCGGTGTGGCGCAGATATCGATAAGAATCTGGGCAATTTCATTGCCAAACTCGACCTGAGAACACCATTCAACCAGATATCGGACCAGCGTCTTGGGAACCCCGCAGTTGACCCCATACATCGACATATGATCGCCGTTGTAGGTGCACCACCCTAGTGCCAGTTCAGAAAGGTCACCGGTACCGACCACAAAGCCTCCGACCTGGTTGGCAACATCCATCAGAATCTGGGTCCGCTCACGGGCCTGGGTGTTCTCATAAGTGACATCATGACAGGACTCATCATGGCCGATATCGGCAAAATGCTGTCGAACCGCCTGATCGATGGAGACAACCCGCAAGTCGACACCCAGCAGGGCTGCCAGGCGTTCAGCATTATCACGGGTGCGCCCGGTGGTGCCGAAACCTGGCATCGTCAGAGCAACTATTCCCTGACGATCTAAACCCAACCGATCGAACGCCTTGACCGTAACCAGCAGAGCCAGAGTCGAATCCAGTCCTCCCGAAAGACCAATCACCACCTTCTGACTGTCGGTATGACGCAACCGTTTTGCCAACCCACTGGTCTGCAGTTGAAAAATCTCCCGGCAGCGTTCACAACGTTCAGCATCATCTGGCGGCACAAAGGGTGTGCGACTGACCGGTCGTTGCAGGCGAGACACCAGGGACTCATCCATAATAAATGGCAGCAGGCGATAATTCTTGTTCCGACGACCAATTGCATAACTGCTGTTTCGTTGACGTTCGCCGACCAAACGCTCCAGGTCGACATCAGCAAAAGCCAGCTGGCTCTCAAACCGGAAACGTTCCGTTTCGGCCAGCACCTGCCCGTTTTCCGCGATCAGAGAGTGGCCGGAAAAAACCAGATCTGTGCTTGACTCACAGGGACCGGCAGAAGCATAAGCGTAAGCGGCCAGACAGCGGGCGGACTGTGACTCGACCAGGGCTCGACGATAGGCATGTTTACCCAGGGTCTCAGGACTCGCTGACAGGTTAAGCAGCAGGGTGGCGCCGGCAAGGGCCATAGAGCCACTTGGAGGCTCCACCGACCAGGCATCTTCACAGATCTCAACACCGACCAGGCATTCAGGGAAACCATCTGCCTGAAACAGCAAATCAACCCCGAAGGGAATTGCAGTACCATGTAAATCGAGAGTCGCACAATCACTCTCACCGGACGCGGAAAACCAGCGCTGTTCGTAAAACTCGCCGGTATTCGGCAGATAGGTTTTCGGCACAACACCACAGATCTTACCCTGGGAGATAAAAACGGCACAATTAAACAGGCGTCCTCCCTGCCTGAGTGGCGCACCGACCACCAGAGTCAGCTTCTGCCTGGCAGAAAACTCTGTCAGCTCAAGTAAACCCTGCTCGACCCGACGCAACAGTTCCTGCTGAAAGAAGAGATCCGCGCAGCTGTAGGCGCTGAGGCAAAGCTCCGGAAACAGCAGGAAGCGGCATTTCTGTTCCATCGCGATCAGGCAGGCCTGCCGGATTGCTGCGACATTGAAGGCAACATCAGCAACCCGGAGTTCCGGGGTAATGACCGCAAGTCTCAACAAGCCAAGATCACGCAGCGAAATTTTAGCTCTATCTGTCTGTTCTGCTGACATAGCCTCTCCCACGACAATTCAATTATTCAGAAAATCCACCGAGAAGGCATTCGGCACATGATCGATCAATGCCTGACCGTGCAAACCGGGCATGACCGCAATAACGTCAAAACGTGGTTGAAGTTTATCAACCTTATGTTCAGAAATATACCATTGTGCAGCACGAATTATCTGCCGTTGCTTCCGCTCACCCACGGCTTCTAACGGAGTCCCGTAATAAGTGGTCCGGCGCGCCTTGACTTCGACAAACACCAGTTGCTTCCTGTGACGCGCGACAATATCGATCTCGCCCACCGGAGCACGGTAGTTTCGCTGAAGTATTTTCAAGCCGTTGCGACGCAAAAAGTGAGCGGCCTCGTCCTCCCCCCAGCGGCCCAGGGCCATTCGCTCTTCACTCATTACCCCTCCCGAGATATTCCCGGACACCGGCAAAACTTTTCCGATGAGGTTTCACCGGTCCCATTTCAGCAATAAGTTGACGATGAAGAGCGGTACCATACCCCTTGTGACCGGCAAATCCATAACCCGGGAACTGCCTGTCCACCGCCACCATGATCCTGTCCCTGATGACTTTGGCGATGACCGACGCTGCAGCAATCGATAGCGAGCGACTGTCCCCTTTTTTCAAAGTCTGCTGCGGCAACAGGGTCGGCAACGGGGTAATGCCGTCGATCAGCAGGTAGTCTGCCGCAAGCGGTAACCGATGAACCGCGCGTCGCATCGCCAGAAGGGTCGCCTGGAGGATATTGATCCGGTCAATCTCTGCGGCGCTCGCCACCCCGACCCCTACCGCCCGGGCCTGTTTTCGGATTTCTGGATAGAACCCCTCACGCTGTTTTTCACTCAGCTTTTTTGAGTCGGTCAACCCGGGTAAAGCGAAGCTGTCTGGTAGAATCACCGCTGCGGCGACCACCGGACCTGCCAGCGGCCCACGGCCAGCTTCGTCGATTCCGGCAACCGCCTGAAATCCATGACTGCTCGCCTGTTCCTCAAAAAAGAGTGTCGATAGCGATTGGTCGGGGAAAAGGGTCAGACTTGTCACTCTGCCTCCTGTTTTCGCTACGCCGCTGGCAAAAAAAAGCCCCGGCATTTGCCGGGGCTTATTGTAACTGATGTTGCCTGATCAGGCCATACGCTTTTCTGGAATCCGCGCTGCCTTACCACGAAGATTACGCAGATAATACAGCTTGGCACGGCGCACCCGTCCCACCCGCAGAACCTCAATCTTCTCCACGCTCGGAGAATGCAGCGGGAAAATCCGCTCAACCCCGATGCCACCGGACATCTTGCGTACGGTGTAGGAAGAGCCGAGGCCACGATTCATACGCTTAATACAGACCCCCTGGTAAAGCTGGATCCGTTGCTTGTCACCCTCGGTAATCTTGACATGGACCTTGAGTGTGTCACCCGGCTTGAAAGAAGGAATGTCCTTCTTAATCTGCTCCATTTCCAATTTATCAATGATGTTCATTTTGTCTTCCTCCTGCTGATCTATTCGTCTCAGTCACTTAGCTGTCACGTCTATGCTTAATAAACAGACAAAGACCTTCTCCTTGCCTGCGCTGTTACTCTAGTCATCCGACATTGTTTGCTGGCTACGGAGCTCCGCAAGAACCCTCAGATCTTCCTCCGTCAATCTGGCACCATCCAGCAGATCGGGTCTACGTCGCAAGGTCCTCAGTAATTGTTGCCTGCGGCGCCAAGCGGCAATCTTTCCGTGGTCACCGGACAGAAGCACCTTGGGGACCTCCATCCCTTCAAAAACGGCAGGACGGGTATATTGCGGGTACTCCAGGAGACCATCCGAAAATGAATCGGTTGCCGCACTCGAGGCATTGCCGAGGACTCCGGGAAGGTAGCGGGCGATGGCATCAATCATGACCATCGCGGGCAATTCGCCGCCGGTAAGGACGTAATCGCCAATAGAGAACTCTTCGTCCACCATGCTCTGACGAATCCGTTCATCAAAACCTTCGTAGCGACCGCAAAGAAAAATCAGTCCCGGCTCTGCAGCCAGCCGATGTGCGTGTTGCTGCGAAAAAGGCTGGCCCTGGGGGCTCATCAGCAGCACCCTGGCGTCCGGAGACTGTTTTTTCAGAGCAGCTATCGCCCGAGCGACCGGTTCCGGTTTCATGACCATGCCGTCCCCACCACCGTAGGGAGTATCATCGGTGGTCAGGTGCCGACCCTCAGCCCAGTCACGCAGGTTATGTGCCCGCACCTGCAGCAAACCCTGGTCTGCCGCCCTTCCGAGGATACTTTCCTGCAACGGCGCAGTGATCATCCCCGGAAACAATGTCAGAATGTCAAAGATCATTGGTTTATCGAAACCAGATCATCAGGCAGGTCAACTTGCATAACCTGCCCGTCAATATCGATGTCGGTGATGAATTCCGGCACCGCAGGAATCAGGATTTCACCCGCTTCCCCTTCGACGATATAGATATCGTGGGCCGCGGTGGTGAACATATCCACCAGCCGACCGAGCGGGCCGAGCTGTTCATCGACAACCTGCAGACCCACCAGCCGATGAATACGGAACTGGCCCTCTTCCGGTTCGGGGAGTTCATCCTCTTTCAGCAGAACCTTTGCACCTACCAGAGGCTCTACTTCGGACAATGAACCATAACCGTCCAGTCGCAGCAGGACGTTTCCTTTATGCATAGTTTGACGAAGCGGGTTCAAAACCTCAGCTTCGCCATCATTTCGCTGCAGATAGATTTTTTCTGCCGTCAGGAGATCCTCAGCAGGCAAGGTCGTCATCCTGACCTTGATGTCACCACGCAGACCATGTGTCCCGATAACCAGACCAACTTCCAACAGTGCTTCTGACCCGGACGACATCTAAGAACCTATCTCTCCACCTCGGCTGCCGAAAATAGCCTGATGTCTATTCCATGATCTGCAGCGAAGCCCGTTTGTTCTCCCGGGTTGCCTTGGCATTGAGTAATGTACGCATTGCCTTGGCATTCCGACCCTGTTTGCCGATGATCCGCCCCATGTCCTCCTGGGCGGCCGCAAGCTTGACCAAGACTGAGCCATCCTCAGCCACTTCTTCGGAGATAACAATCTCCTCGGGTTTCTCAACCAGAGACTTGGCAATGAACTCGATCAGGTCTTTCATAGGTCATCCTCCGGGTAGCGGGGGCACAGGCCCCGGATTCGGACCAGTTTCAGGCGTCGGCGGAAGCTCCTGCCTTAAACTTGGCCCAGATGCCGCTGTCACGCAGCAAACGGCGCACTGTATCAGTCGGCTGGGCTCCCTGGCCAAGCCATTCCAGGGTCCGTTCTTCTTTTATATTGAGTAAAGGCTGCTCCTGGCGAGGGTCATACTGACCCAGAGCCTCAATGAAACGGCCATCCCGGGGAAAGCGCTCGTCGGCCACAACGACCCTGTAGAACGGTTTCTTCTTGGCGCCACCACGGGCGAGCCTAATCTTTACCATGCTGTTGTTCCTCCTGGTACTTCGTTACGTAAGTCTGGGACTCCCGTCTTACAAGTATAGTCGGGAATTCCGCCGGGTCAAAATGGGAGCTGGCCGCCACGGCCGAGCATCCCTTTGAGCCCCTTGGGGCCCATCTTCTGCATCTTTTTCATCATCTTCTGTGCTTCAGTGAACCGTTTGAGCAACTGATTGACGTCCTGCACCCTGGTACCACTGCCGTTGGCGATGCGCAATCGGCGGGATCCATTAAGAATGCGGTGATCCAGTCGCTCTTTTGGCGTCATCGAACGGATGATCGCCTCTATTCTCTTCAATTCCTCTTCGGGCATTTGCATTCCACCGGCCTTTTTCATAGCCTTGCCCGCTCCTGGAATCATTTTCAGCAGAGACTCTACGGAGCCCATTTTTTTGATCATCTGCATCTGTTCAAGGAACGTTTCAAGGGTGAAACCTTCCTTGCGCAGACGCTGTTCCATCTCCGCAGCCTCATCGGCCTCGACCGCATGCTGGGCCTTTTCGATCAGACTGAGAACGTCCCCCATCCCGAGGATACGCTGAGCCATCCGGTCCGGATGGAACTGCTCCAGGGCATCAAGCTTCTCGCCCAAACCGACCAGTTTGATCGGCTTCCCGGTCACCGCACGAATCGACAGAGCTGCACCACCACGTGCATCACCATCAAGCTTGGTGAGGACGACACCGCTAAGAGGCAGCTGCTCGTCGAAGCTGGCAGCAACGTTGACCGCATCCTGCCCGGTCATTGCGTCGGCCACAAAGAGAATTTCCTGCGGAACGACAGCAGTGACAATTCTCTGCAGCTCCTGCATCAACTCAGTATCGATATGCAGGCGGCCTGCGGTATCGAGAATGAGCGTATCAAATCCGTTCAGTTCAGCATATGTCCTGGCCCGGGTGCAGATATCGACCGGGTCCTGGCCCGGCTGCGAATCGAACACCTCGACACCAAGCTGCCGACCGAGGGTTTTTAACTGTTCTATGGCGGCCGGACGATAAACGTCCGCCGGCACCAGCAACGGATTACGCTTGTCGCGACGCAACTTTAGCGCCAGTTTGCCGCAGGTGGTGGTTTTACCCGCACCCTGCAGACCACAAAGCATAATCGGCACCGGTGGCCGAGTCGCCAGATCAAGCTGGTTGTCTTCCCCCTCCCCCATCAGGAGAGCCAGCTCTTCCCGTACTATTTTGATAACCTGCTGGCCGGGGGTCAGACTCTTGAGGACATCCTGACCGACGGCACGCTCACCCACCCGGGCGACAAAGTCTTTGACAACCTTGAAGTTAACATCAGCCTCAAGCAGAACCAGGCGTATCTCACGCATGGTTTCCTTGATGTGCTGTTCATTCAGGCGGCCGTGCCCGCGCAGTTTCTTGAAAACCGAGTCAAGCTTTTCTGATAAATTATCAAACATTCTATGAGCTTCGCGTCAAATTCACGAAAGAGTAAATATAGGGAACTCTCCGGTCGCTTGTCAAGCCAAAAACAGCCTCAAATCGGCTATTTCCATCAACAGCGAACAAAATCTTCACCCCGTTTCTGAAATACCTCCACCGGTGACAGGGCAGCCTCTTTCAGCAGGTCCTCAACGAGATCCCGGTCGGCTTCCGCATACCGAATTGCCAGACCGCAATCTGCTGCCAACTGCCGGGGGACCGGAATCAGCAACATCGGTGCATGCTTTTGCTTCAGAATTTTTTCGGCTTTCATCACCCGGTGTACCGAATGAAATATTGCCACATAGTCACCTTCAGCGACCAAACAGCACCTCCAGACCATCTAGCATGCCTTATCAGGCCGCGCATAATGACACGTTTGCAAGTCACATGCAAGGGGTGTTTCGAGACCCTCCCGCCATTGACAGCTGAACTCGGGCGAGAGTAGAGTATCAGCAGAATCTGAGCGCCACCGCCCAGAGTATTCCTTTATTTAAGGCTTTTCCGTGACATCCGAGCGCATCCTGCAACTGATCATCCTGCTGGTCTTCGCCTTCAGCGTCAATCTGCCACTGGGTTATCTACGTGAGACCAGTCAGAAATTTTCCTTGCGCTGGTTTCTGCTGATCCATGTTTCCATCCCGTTTATCATTGCCCTCCGTGTGATACAGGGGTTCGACTGGCACTTTCTTCCGCTGACTCTTGGCTGCGCTGTCGCCGGCCAGGTTCTCGGGGGTAAATTGCGTCGTCGGAAAACGCCATGAGCAGATCCAAACGTGCGCCTATGCGTAAAGCGATCAGCATCGGCTCTCTGCTGCAGCAGGTTATTGACGATCAGGGCATGAACGATCGGCTCTCCCGCTATCAGGCCTGGCTGGTCTGGGATCAGATTGTCGGGGAACAGATCGCCCGCAGAGCAAGACCTTTGAGGTTCAGGGAGGGGATTCTGGAAGTTCGGGTCGACAACCCGGTCTGGATGCAGCAACTGCAGATGCTCAAGCCAAAAATCCTGCAGAAGTTAAACGACAGGCTGCCCAATGCCCGCATCGAAGATATCTATTTACGGCGAGGCAAACATGCTCCCCGAACGGTGGCCGAACCTTCTCCAGCAGCGCCGCCTGCGTGGCGACAGCAGGAACTGAGCAGTCATGACCGGGAACAGGTGGAAAACAGCCTGCGGGAGCTGAATGACCCGGAACTCAAAGAGGAGCTGCGCCGGCTCTTTTCTCTCCAGAAGCGGCTGGAAAACGCCCGACAACACAACCCAGACGAATCCTGATCACGTGCCGTAGAGTTTTAAAATCTCCTCCGTATAATCACGGCCGGGGCCACGATAGACGTACAGAGGCGGCTCGACAACCAAGCCCTGGCCACCACATTTGCGCCCTTCGACGAGAACGATCCTGGCTGCTTCGCCCAGTCGGGAATGAACACAGCGGAGTCGTTTCGGCTCCAGCCTCACGCCGCGCATCTTCTCCAGCAGTTCAGCCAGTCGTTCCGCCAGGTAGACCACGACAAAACGGCCCCCGTTGGTCAGCAGGTAACTCGCCGCTGACAGAAAGTCCTCCAGTCCGCCGGCCAGTTCATGGCGCGCGGCAGCTCGTTCATCCTCCGGAGCGACCCGGCCGCTGCCCGGTTTACGGTACGGGGGATTGGCCACCACCAGGCCAAACGCAGCGGCAGGAAACAGATCGCGGATATTGCGCAGATCACCTTCGATGATCTGAATCTGTCCACCGAGATCATTCAACTCAACATTGCGCCGGGCCCGCTCCGCCAGCCCGCTTTGCAGCTCCAACCCGACGATCCGACTCGCCCCGTCCGATCTGGATAGCAGCAGCGGAATCACCCCCGCACCGGTCCCCAGATCGAGAATCGCCTGATCTCCGACGGCGCCGACGAACGCTGTCAGCAGGACCGGGTCAAGAGAATAGCGGTAGCCATTCCTGGCCTGAAGCAATTTAAATCCGCCGGGTTTCAACAGATCAAGGGTTTCCAACGTTTCAACCTCGTAATTAATATTCGACCGCCTGGGCCCGGTCATAAGTCTTCGCTTTATGGCAACCGGCCGCACAGCTTCCGCCGGTTTCGGTGGGACGGAATTTGACCGGTACCTGCCATTTTCCGAAACCGGGCACACTGCTGACGATCAATTTCTGCTGCTCTCCACCATGCACGCCGTGACATGCCCGACAGCTTCTTCCTTTTGGCGCCTTGTTGACATGCAGGGCATGCAGATTCGTATAGCCGTTGCGAAAATCGGTCAGTCCCGATGTCCGCTTAAGAATAAAAGCCTGCGCATCGTGGCAATTGAAGCAGAGCTGATATTCGTCTTCGGCAAAAGCGACATACAGCTGATCAGCATAGCGTCCCTTGAGCAGGAGTGGCTGGTCAGTCCCATGCGGATCATGACACCCCCAGCATTCTCCGTCAGCTACCGGTTGATGCAGGTAGTTGTGTTTCTCAAGACTGTCACTGAACGCAGGGTGACACCCAAAGCAGAACGCTTTCGGCTCCTCGACCAGCATCAAACCATGACCACTTCCATGGGGATCATGACAACCGACGCAGCCCTGCTCCATCGCCAGGTGCGGAACTTTTGCCGAAATCGCCCGCTCCACGACAGCCTCGTGACAGTCGCCGCAGAGCTGGTCACCGGTCTTGGGCAGCATCAACTCGGCCGGCCCACTATGGGGATCGTGGCATGTCGTACAGCCATCCAGAACAGCGGAATGAAGATTCTCCTTCGCCATCAGGGTCGCTTTGTCTTCGTGACAGGAAAGACAAAGTCTGCTTCCCGACACCGACAGAAGTGCCTTCTCAGGCGCCGCATGAACCTCATGACAGTCCCGGCAATCCCCGGCGGCGACCGGATCATGAACAAACGCCCGAGACTTCACACTGACGTGACACTGATCACAGAGACGGCTTCCCGAAGCGGAGAGCAATTTCTCGGCCTGCCCCTGATGCGGGGCGTGACAACTGGTGCAGTCATCCTCCGCAATCGGACCATGCACATAGGCCATTCCAGCCGTAACGTCCCCATGGCAGCGAACACAGAGCTCGACACCGGCTACCTGCAGCATAGCCGGATTGGAACTGGCGTGCGGATCATGACAGGCCAGACAGTCCCCTTCAGCAGCAGGCATATGGGTACTTGCACCGGTTGCCGTTTTACTCTCATGGCAGCGGTAGCAAAGCTCGCTCCCCTCGGCCGAAAGCAACATCTGTTGATCTCCGGCATGGGGATCATGACAAGCGCCACAGCCTTCAGCAAGAGCCGGATGGATCACCGTCTTTCCGGCGAGGAAATTATCGTGGCAGGAGAAACAGAGCTGTCTGTCTTCCCAGGCCAACATCTGCGGCAGATCTGATGCATGCGGATCATGACAGGAACCACATTCGCCGGCAGCGACCGGCTGGTGCAGGAATGGCTTACCCAGACTCGGGTCGTCGTGACAGATCAAACAGAGGGCTCCGCCGGTTGTCGGCAAGAGCGTTTCGGCAGCCCCGGCGTGCGGGTCGTGACAGACATGACAGCCATCAGCCATGACCGGGTGTACGAACAGTTTCCCGTCGGTCTGATGCTGGTGGCACTGATAGCAGAGAGCACTCTCCTCCAGCGCAAGCATCCCCGGTTGCTGATCAGCATGGGGGTCATGGCAGGTTCCGCAGCCTTCCTTCAGAGCGGCATGAACCGAGACGGCTCCACCGGTAACATCCTCGTGACACATGTAGCAGAGCCCCGGTTCCTGCTGGTAGAGAAGCTGTTGGTGGCTGGACTGATGAGGGGAGTGGCACCCGGTGCAGCCATCCTCCAGAACCGGGTGGCGGTGCCCTTTCCCCTTGGTGACGCTGTCGTGGCAGCGGTAACAGAGATCGGCTCCAGGTTCACGCAGGAGGAATGCCCCCTTGACCCCGGGATGCACCTTTTTCTTCTGTTTGTGACAAGCCTCGCAGTTCAAATCAGCAACCGGCTGATGGACGAAGCGTGCCTGGCCCAGAATGGCATGGCAGTCGGCAGTCACGCAGCCTTCCAGCGCCAGAGCAGAACCAGCCAGGAGGAGATAGAGCAATGTTGCCAGCAGAACCGGGCGCAGCATTTGTTAGATCCTTCCCCTCAACATCAACCGGAACAGCGAACTGCGTATATCCGACCGAGATTAAATACCTATCATGATACAGAACTAAAACTCAAAAAACCAGAAAAACTTGAGAGATGCTGATGCAGTGGCTCGGCAGAAAAACAAAGGGCCGGCCTGGAAAATTCCAGGCCGGCCCTTTGCATAATAACGTTAAGGAAACTTACTTGACGTGACACTCTTTACACTTGGTCGGGCCACCTTTTTCCTTGTGGCACCCTTTGCACTGGTCATGGAACGCTTTCTTGGCAGCAGGAGCCGCCTTGTCTACACCATGACAAGAGGTACAGGTACCGGCCTCAACACCTGCGTGGTGGCAGGCAGTACAATCATTGGCTGCATGCTTGGCGTGACTGAAAGTAATCGCGCCCATCTTTCCGCCTTTCAGCACGATATCATCAGCGGGAGCGTCAACAGCAACGGCTACGGCAACACTGGCGACAAAAGCAAGAACAGCAAACAGAACGACCAATTTTTTCATGATTTTCTCCTTGACGACTAGATTGAATGATACAACCAAAATTCTGGCTGAAATTATTACAACTCAGCCACTCCTGTCAACCCATATTCGTATACTGTATACGATTAAATAGTTCGGCTAGGTCAGCCCGTCGGCAGCTAACTTCTGCTGTACCTTGTCCGACTTCTTGACGACACCACTCGCCATGTCCTGTTTAAACGCAACCAGCTTCTCAGCTATTTGCCGGTCTGTTGTCGCCAAAATCTGGGCGCAAAAAATTCCCGCATTGCGTGCTCCCGCCGCACCGATCGCCATGGTCGCCACCGGAATACCGGCCGGCATCTGCACCATCGCCAGCAGCGCGTCCAGTCCCTGCAGTGAGGTCGCATCGATCGGCACGGCAACCACCGGCAGGGTTGTCTCTGCAGCGACGACACCGGCCAGGTGCGCCGCAGCACCGGCACCGGCGATCATCACCCGGATGCCCCGCTCCCGGGCTTCACTGACGTACTTTGCCGTCCGTTCCGGGGTACGGTGCGCACTCGATACGATCATCTCGAAGGGGATTTCAAACTGCTTGAGAACCTTCGCGGACTCGACCATGATTTCGTAATCATTGTCGCTGCCCATGAGAATTCCAACCAGCGGCTGCTTGTCACTCATCTGCTTACTCCGTCGTTATTTAATCAGATTATCGGTTCAGCGCCCGCGCGCCAATATCTTTGCGATAGTGAACATCCTGCCAATCGATTGCCGCGACACCTTCATAGGCCTTATCGATAGCCTCACGGACAGAGTTGCCCAATCCGGTCACACCGAGCACCCGGCCACCATTATTGACAATCTGGCCCTCTTTAAGCTTCGTACCGGCGTGGAAGACAACCAGATCATCCAGCATCGCAGCCCGCTCCAGACCGGCAATCGGCAGACCTTTTTCGAATGCCCCCGGATAGCCGCCGGACGCCATCACCACACAGACGGCGGCCTTGTCGTACCAGTCGATGGAATCCTGCTGCAACTCACCCCTGGCACAGGCCTGCAGTACCGGGACAATATCCGACTTCATCCGCATCAGCAGCGGCTGTGCTTCAGGGTCCCCGAAGCGGGCATTGTACTCGACGACCCGTGGTTGACCGTCCCTGATCATCAGACCGACGTAGAGAATTCCGACATACGGGCAGCCATCTGCGGCCATCCCGGCAACGGTCGGCCGGACGATCGAGTCAACAATGATATCGTGTAATTTTTCTGTTACAACCGGAGCCGGGGAATAAGCTCCCATGCCACCGGTATTCGGGCCCTCGTCATTGTCGTTAACCCGCTTGTGATCCTGCGAAGAGGCGAGCGGCAGAATATTTCTGCCGTCGGTGAAAGCAAAGAAAGACGCCTCCTCGCCATCCATGAATTCCTCGATCACCACACTGGCGCCTGCAGCGCCGAAAACCTTGTCGAGCATAATATCATCGACCGCGGCGATCGCCTGCTCCTCGGACATGGCAACGATGACACCCTTGCCTGCCGCTAAGCCATCAGCCTTGACCACAATCGGAGCGCCCTGTTCCCTGATGTAGTTCACCGCGGCCGCATGATCAGTGAAACTTTTATACGCCGCGGTCGGGATCTGATGCCTGGCCATCAGATCCTTGGAGAAACCCTTGCTCCCTTCGATCTGTGCTGCAGCTTTATTCGGCCCGAAAATGTCCAGACCGGCCTCCTGGAACATGTCAACGATACCCATGGTCAGCGGAACTTCCGGACCGACAACGGTCAGATCGACTGCCTCCGCCTTGGCAAAAGCACAGAGTTCGTCAAGCTCATCGGCTCCGATATGAACACATTCAGCCAGTTCGGCAATTCCGGGATTCCCGGGAGCACAGTAGATTTTCTCGACCAGCGGCGACTGGGCAATCTTCCAAACCAGGGCATGTTCTCGGCCACCACCACCGACAACCAAAATTTTCATAATCGAACTCCTTGCTGGTCCCGCTGAAACCCTGTGAGACGACGAAAAATGAAATCCTTAGAAATTCAAGAACTCGTCAGCACAGTATATCTGAGCAGTTGACCAATTTTTATTTAATGGCGGAAGTGTCGCATTCCGGTAAACACCATGGCGATGCCGTGCTCGTCGGCCGCGGCAATGACCTCCTCATCGCGGATCGACCCCCCCGGCTGAATAACCGCCGTCACTCCGGCAGCGGCCGCATTGTCGATGCCATCGCGGAAGGGAAAAAAGGCATCCGACGCCATGGCCGAGCCCTGCACTTCCAACCCCGCATGTTCGGCTTTGATCACGGCAATCCGGGCAGAGTTGACCCGGCTCATCTGCCCGGCACCGACACCGATGGTCATTCCATCCTTGCCATAGACGATGGCATTTGACTTGACGAACTTGGCGACCCGCCAGGCAAACTGGAGATCTTCCTGCTCTTTCGCCGTCGGCACCCGTTTGGTCACCACTTGCAGGTCGGCACTGAGCTGCAGATCGGCATCCTGAACCAGCAGCCCGCCGTTGACCCGTTTGAAATCTAAACGCTGTCCGGTTTCGGCCGGCCATTCGCCACACTCGAGCAGTCGAACGTTCTTTTTGGCCGCCACCACTTCAGACGCCTCGGCGGCCACCTTCGGCGCGATGATAACTTCGACAAACTGCTTGTCAACAATGGCTTGGGCGGTTTCGGCGTCCAGTTCCCTGTTGAAGGCGATAATGCCACCGAAAGCTGATTCAGGATCGGTGCTGAACGCACGCTGGTAAGCGTCGAGAAGGGTTTTGCCGACCGCGACCCCGCAGGGATTGGCGTGCTTGACAATCACGCAGGCCGGTCCCTCGCTAAACTGCTTGACGCACTCAAGAGCGGCGTCGGTATCGCCGATATTGTTGTAAGAGAGGGCCTTGCCCTGCAATTGTTTCGCCGTGGCGATAGACGCCTCGGTCACATCTTTTTCAACGTAGAAAGCTGCTTTCTGATGGGGATTCTCACCGTAGCGCATCCCCTGCGCCTTTTTAAACTGCAGGCTGAGTGCGGGGGGGAAATCGACCGCGTCATCATCGACCTTGCACCCTAGCCAGTTGGAGATGGCACCGTCGTACGCAGCGGTATGCTGATACACCTTGACAGCCAATTTGAAGTTGGTCTCAGCGGAAACGGAGCCATTATTCTGCCGCATCTCTTCAATCACCGGAGCGTAGTCAGCGGGGTCAACCAGCACGGTTACCGACCGGTTGTTTTTGGCCGCGCTGCGCAGCATGGTCGGTCCACCGATGTCAATATTCTCGATGGCATCTTCCAAAGCGCAATCCGGTTTGGCCACTGTCGATTCGAAGGGGTAAAGGTTGACCACCACCAGGTCAATCGGCTCGATCCCATGCTCTGCCATGGTCGCAACATGCTCCTGGTTGTCTCGCAGGCCAAGCAGTCCGCCATGCACTTTCGGATGCAGGGTCTTCACCCGGCCATCGAGCATTTCCGGGAAACCGGTAAACTCGGAAACGTCCTTGACCGGGATTCCTGCATCGCGGATCATCTTCGCGGTCCCCCCGGTAGAAAGAATCTCAACCCCGAACCCATTCAGCTCACGAGCAAGTTCGACAATCCCCGCCTTATCGGAGACGGAGACCAGCGCACGTTTGATGACAGCCATAGCAGCACCCTTTCTTGAGAAAATATGGATTGAAAACTATAAGTCTCCCGGCAGGGGTACGGACGTTGAGATGCCGTAAACGCCGGATAAAAAAACGAAGAAAGGACAGTCGCCAGGGGACTGTCCATAGGCTTTCAGAGTTTCGGGTTCGTCTCTGCAAAATCAAGCGAACTGAGGAAGCTCTGTTCAAATGCGGGGGTACCCGAAAGGGGATAGGGCTTCAGTTCGGCAGCGAGTCGCCGCACCCGCTCTTCCCCGTCCTTTTCTAACAGCTGGACCATCACTCCATCCAGGACTGCAGAAGGGAGGAAGCGGACCTTATCTAGCATGATTTCAGGGAGCATGGCAACCCCTTTCAGATCCGTTACGGGGAGTGCCGTCCCCAACGCCCCGGCAATACGGACAGAGGTGATATCGCTTGGCGCTAAACCGGTTCGTTGCAGCAGACAAGCGATCCCCGCCGCAACAGCCCCCTTGGCCAGTTGAAACGATCTGACATCCTGCTGCCTGATCAGCAGCCGGTGCCGCGCGTCATAATACAGCTGCAGAAAAACCTCCCCAGCTGACTCAACCAGGTAGCGGGATAACGGGGTATCGACGTCTGAACTGGAAGAGATGCGCCCCTGCGGATTGAGCAGTCCACCCTTGAGTGCCGTACTAATGGCTGAAAAGAAACCGCTCCCACAGATCCCGACCGGCCCGACCCCGCCGACGACATCCAGTTCGATCCGTTCGGAATCACAGCTGACACGCTGAATGGCACCGGCCCCGTGGCGCATTCCGCAGGACAAGTGTCCAGCCTCGAAAGCGGGGCCCGCAGCCACCGACGTCACCAGCCACTGCCGGCCATCCCATAACGCCAGTTCGGCATTGGTTCCCAGGTCGATGTAGAGAGTCGGTGAGACGGGTTGACCACCGGCCAGAACAACCGCCACCAGGTCACCGCCGACATAACCACTGACCAGCGGGAAAAGGTAGAACGGGACGGGAAGATTGATACCGTTTTCCCGGGAGTCGAGAAAAGCTCCGGCGAGATCGTCCGGCCGGTGGGGCGGAAACAGGATTTGTTCGACCGGCCGGCCGGCCAGCAGGAGCGAGATCGCCGGGTTTGCCGCAACCGCAGCGGCTGAGATATCCGCGCGTACCGAACCGGCCTGGCCGAGCAGCTTATCGACCAGCCGGTTCACTGCGCCCGCTAACAGCGCCTGGAGCTCTTCAGCCTTTCCGGAGCAGGCAGCCTCCAGGCGTCTGATAACATCATCGCCAAACTCTTTCTGCGGATTATCCGTCACCGCCTCGGCGAGTACCGCACCACCCGGCGTCAAGAGTCGGCCGGCCAGGGTCGTGGTTCCCAGATCAAGTCCGAGCAGGATCGGTTCAGCCACCCTGTCCCTCCAAGTAGCGGCGCGGCACCCGCTGACCGATCCGACAGAACACCTCGTAGCTAATACTGCCGACCCATTCAGCCCACTCTTCGGCGCTGATCAGCTGATCCCCCATAGCGCCGAGCAGGGTCACCGGGTCCCCCACGTCTACCTGCGGAATATCAGTGACATCGATCATGATCCAATCCATGCAGACAGTACCGATCACCGGCGCACGCTGCCCACCGACCAGGACCTGGCCTCGATTGGTGAGCAACCGATTGTATCCGTCGGCATAACCGATCGGTAAAACCGCGACCAGGGTTTCCCTTCGGGCATGAAAGCGATGCCCGTAGGAGACTCCGGTCCCTGGCGGAACTCGCTTCAACAGGGCAATCCGGGTGCGCAGGTGCATAACCGGCTCAAGATCAAGCGACTCACGGTATTTCTCGCCCGGCATACCGCCGTAGAGCATGATTCCAGGTCTCACCAGGGTACATTCGGGACAGTCCCAGCCGACCAGTCCGGCGCTATTGCCGATATGGATATCAGGAATTACCAGTCCTTGCGAGCGTACCTCCCGCAGCAACGCGCTGAATTTTTCCAACTGACCCGGAGTCACCTCATCCTGCATCTCATCGGCACAGGCCAGGTGTGACATCAGTCCGACAAACCGGAGCCCCTGAAGGTGACTCAACTCCGGCAGCAACTGAAGAAATTCATCGGGGAGAAAACCGGCCCTCCCCATCCCTGTATCCAGCTTGAGGTGAACCTTCATTGCGTGCCCTGCCTGTCGGGCAAAACGATCCAGACGGAACAGGCTCTGGCGATCACTGACCGCCGGCATCAGTTGGTGCTGCAGGAACTGCTCTTCCTGCCCGGGATAACACCCTCCGAACACCAGAATCGGGTGGGAAATACCAGCCTGGCGCAGCTCAAGTGCTTCCTCAAGGAGCGCGACCCCGAACTGTTCAACTCCGGCAGCCGCCAATGCCTGGCTGACGTGAACCGCCCCGTGACCGTAAGCATCTGCTTTGACCACGGCAAGGATGCGTTGCCCGGAACGGCAGAATCTGGTCACCTGCGCGAGGTTATGACGCAGGGCAGCAAGGTCGATTTCAGCAACTGTCGGGCGTGGACTATTGGTCATCATCTGCTTCCCTTGAAAATTGGCATAACTCTGAAAAATCAGTATTCTAAGCCGCTCTCCATCTCCCTGTAAAGCATCCAGCCACAGGCAGTTAAATATTATTAATTGCAATTGACACAAAACGATTGAACCTGATACGATTTTTAACTTGCACTGGGGCTGCAATCACTATGACAACGCAACGCCAGCCCACGACTTGCGGTATAAGGTTAACCCGGCATCCTGTGCTGGCGCCACCTGGCTACGCTGGTGGAACAGGCAAGACCGTGTCTGCGGTATAACCCCTAGGAGCGTACTGATGCTTTCTGGTCTCTACCTGATTACCGATGACAATCGCGATGGCAACCTGCTGAGCCGGGTTCAGGATGCGCTCCGCGGGGGAGCCCGCGTGGTTCAGTATCGCGCCAAGCACCAGTCCCCTGCTGAACGTATGGCGACAGCCGAACTGCTGCATGCCGCCTGCCGTGCGGCCGGTGCCAAATTTATTATTAATGACCTCCCCGAAATGGTCCGCGAGATAGACGCCGACGGAGTCCATCTGGGGCAGGATGATATGTCGATAAGCGAAGCCAGACAGATTGTCGGACGTGACAAACTGATCGGTATCTCCACGCACAGTGTCGACGAAGCGCTCAAAGCCGAAAGTCACGGCGCCGACTATGTCGCTCTCGGCAGCGTGTTTGCCACCGATACCAAGGACGACGCAAACGTAGTCGGTCTCGACACCTTGAGTAAAGTCCGGCGCGCGGTGCGCATCCCTCTGGTTGCTATTGGCGGGATTGATCCGGCCGGTGCAGACCTGGCTATCGAAACGGGGGCTGATGCGATAGCCGTCATTTCCGGGGTCATGAATGATTCGAACCCGGCGATCGCGGCACGCGAGTATTCCCTGCTGTTCAATCGCCACCGCGATCTCCCGCGGGGGCGGGTCATGACGATTGCCGGTTCTGATTCCGGAGGCGGAGCGGGCATTCAGGCCGACCTGAAGACGATCACCCTGCTCGGCAGCTACGGCAGCAGCGTGCTTACCGCCCTGACCGCGCAGAACACCCTGGGTGTCGATGCGATCGAGCCGGTCCAGTCCGGATTTGTCAGCGCCCAGATCGATGCGGTTCTCTCGGATATCGGTGCCGACACAGTCAAGACCGGCATGCTCAATTGGGGCGGCATCATCGTTCGGGTTGCCAGGGCGATCGAACAGCACGCTCTGCTCTCTGTTGTCGATCCGGTGATGGTCGCCAAGGGCGGAGCCAAGCTGCTTGACAAGGAAGCCATCGACAGCCTGCTGGCACACCTGATCCCTCGGGCTTTCCTGCTCACACCGAACCTGCCGGAAGCGGAAACCCTGACCGGCATGCCGGTCGAGACCGAGGCAGAGATGGAACAGGCCGGTCGCAGCCTGCTCGAGCTCGGAGCGCGCAACGTCCTGCTTAAGGGTGGACATCTGCAGGGTGCTGCCGTTGACCTGCTGTTCATCGGTGACCAGATGCATCGCCTCGAAGCACCGCGGATAGACACGCGCAATACCCATGGAACCGGTTGCACCTATTCTGCGGCCATAGCCACCTTCCTGGCCCAGGGCTACCCGCTGCTGAAAGCTGTCGAACGGAGCAAGCAGTTCATCAATCTGGC
The DNA here is from genome assembly GCA_002869695.1 of Desulfuromonas sp. GTDB lineage: Bacteria > Desulfobacterota > Desulfuromonadia > Desulfuromonadales > Geopsychrobacteraceae > BM509. Next base: position 43,239 of record PKUD01000199.1, read on the forward strand.
CATTGAAAATGCCGTTGATTGCGGTGCGGGCCACGGCCCGGTCAATCATTTACGTGCAGCGCAACTGCTCGACCAGGAAAAAGATGCAGATTAGTATCGGCAAGCAGCCGGCAACTCCAGTTTTGCTCACATGCAGCGTCACAGTCCTGGGACTGCCGACGCTGCTTTTCTCTGTTCACAGGAAAAAAATATGACCCTATTGGAAATGGCCCGAGCGGGCCAGATTAACGACCTCATGCGTCAGGCAGCCAGCACCGAAAATATTGACCCGGAACTGCTGCGCCAGAAGATTGCGGACGGCACCGCCGTCATCTGTCGTAACGTCAAGCACACCAATGCGCCACCCCTGGCCGTTGGCGCAGGCCTGAGGACCAAAACCAACGCCAACATCGGCACCAGTCAGGACGATACAAGCATCGATAAGGAGCTCGACAAAGCCAAGGTTGCCGTTGCTGCCGGTGCCGATGCGATCATGGATCTTTCAACGGGCGGACCGATCGACGAAATTCGGGCGGCGATCGCAAATCAGACCAATATCTGCCTCGGTAGTGTCCCTCTCTATCAGGCCGCCTGCGATGCGGTCCTCAAACAGGGCAAGCCGATCGTTGATATGACCGTTGATGATATTTTTGCCGGGGTTATCAAGCATCTGGAGGATGGGGTTGACTTCATTACCGTCCACTGCGGTGTGACCCGCGACACAGTTGCACGGATGGAGCAGGAAGGTCGGATCATGGAGGTCGTCTCACGGGGCGGGTCCTTCACGGTCGAGTGGATGCTTTACAACAACGCAGAGAATCCCCTTTACGAACACTTTGACCGGCTGCTGGAGATTGTCCGCCCCTACGATGCGGTCCTCTCACTGGGAGATGGATTCCGCCCGGGCTGCCTCGCCGACGCCACCGACAGGGCCCAGATTCATGAACTGCTGCTGCTTGGTGAACTGACCCAACGGGCCCAGGATGCCGGCATCCAGGTGATGATTGAAGGCCCCGGCCACGTCCCACTGAACCAGATCGAGGCCAACATCAAGCTACAGAAACGCCTCTGTCACGGCGCGCCGTTCTACGTGCTGGGTCCGCTGGTCACCGACATAGCTCCCGGCTACGACCATATCACCTCGGCGATAGGTGGCACCATTGCTGCGGCCGCAGGGGCTGACTTCCTCTGCTACGTCACCCCCAGCGAGCATCTGCGTCTGCCGACGATCGAAGATGTCCACGAAGGGGTCATGGCCGCACGTATCGCCGCCCATGCCGCCGATATCGTCAAAGGAGTTCCGGGCGCGATAGAAAAAGATCATGCCATGGCCCGTTGCCGCAAGAACCTGGACTGGAAAGGTCAGTTCAAGCTGGCGATCGATCCCGAAAAAGCCCGGCGCTTGAGGGCCGAATCGGGGGTCGACGAAGAGCATGGTGCCTGTACCATGTGCGGAGCGCTCTGTGCCTACAAGGTGATGAACGAGCGACACGACAAGGAGACGACACCCAGTTAAGCGAGGACAGGACTCCTTTCCTGCTGAGACGAGACGTTTTATTCCGTTATTGGCTGCCCGCAGTGTTGCGGGCAGCTCGCACCTGTGAGACGAATGCCCTATGTGCGCAAAAAAAATGACACGGCCCCGCCGGAGCCGCAAACTGAAACTCGACGGGTTCAACAACCTGACCAAAACCCTGTCATTCAACATCTACGACATCTGCTATGCAAAGCAACCGCAGGCACGCAAAGAGTACCTTGAATATATTGACGAGGAATATAACTCTGATCGTCTGACCCGGATTCTCACCGAGGTTGCAGATATCATCGGGGCAAACATTCTCAACATTTCCAGCCAGGACTACGACCCGATGGGGGCCAGTGTCACGATCCTCATTGCCGAGGAACCATTGACTCCACAATCGGAACAGACCGCCGCGCTGCAATCGGAACAGGTCCTGGCCCACCTGGACAAAAGTCATCTCTGCGTCCACACCTACCCGGAGAGCGCTCCCAAAAGCGGCATTTCCACCTTCCGGGTCGATGTCGACGTTTCAACCTGTGGCAAGATCAGTCCGCTCAGGGCCCTCAATCACCTGATCAGCTCTTTTGACTCTGACATTGTCCTGGTCGATTACAAGGTCCGCGGTTTTACCCGCGACATACAGGGCAACAAGCACTATATCGACCACAAGATTCAGTCGATCCAGCAGTTTATCCGCAAATCGATTCGCGATCTCTACCAGTGCGTTGATATCAACATCTACCAGGAAAACCTTTTTCACACCAAAATGCTGCTCAAGGACTTCAACCTGGAGACATACCTGTTTGCAACAGCCTATGAAGACTTTTCCGAAGCAGAGAAGAAGCAGGTCAAGCAGTTGCTGCAGCAGGAAATGACCGAAATATTCTATTCCAAAAACATTTACTGAAGGTTCTTTCATGTGTCGACACATTATCCCCTTCCTGATGATTTTTCTGATTCTGACCGGTTGCGCAGGACATACCCACCTCGGCAATCCCGAGCTGCCCTACCCTCCCCAGCAGAAACCAGTCGTCGGCGGGGTCATCCACCTGCCAACCGGGGTGGAGACAGACCGCGCAACCATGCTAGAACATGCCCGGCAAGCCCGGATTGTTTATGTCGGCGAGACCCACGACAGCCCGGCCTCGCATGATCTGCAGTTGGAGATTCTGACCCATCTCCAACAACAGAATCCTCAAAAGGTTGCTCTGGCGATGGAGATGTTCACCCCCGAGCAGCAGGAAACGCTGGACCGCTGGACTGGCGGAAACCTGACCGAAAAAGAGTTTATCAAAGAAGTCAAATGGTACCAGAACTGGAAAATGAACTTCGCCTACTACCGGCCACTGCTCATATATGCGCGTGACAACCAGATACCGGTTATCGGCATTAATGCGCCCAAGGATCTGGTCAGAGCGGTCGGCATGGTTCCAATCGAGGAGCAGCCTGAAGAGATTCGCCAACGCCTCCCCGACTTCGACTTCGGTGACCCCTACCAGCGCGCCATGGCCACGGCGATCTATGCCGATCATCCCGTCAGCGATGCGATGAAAGACGGGTTCCTGCGAATCCAGACCCTGTGGGACGAAAGTATGGCAGAAAATCTGGTCAACTATCTGCAAAGTCAGCAAGGTCAGGACAAGCAGGTCATGGTCGTTGCCGGTGGGAATCACGTCAGCTACGGTTTCGGTATCCCAAGGCGGGCTTTTCGCCGGCTGCCGCTCAATTATCTGCTGATCGGCTCGAGGACCATTGAAATCGCCGAGGACAAACAGGTTGAGACGATGAACGTCTCCATGCCGGGATTTCCCATGCCCCCCTACCATTTCATGACCTACACCCGCTATGAAACTCTGCCTGAACAGGGCGTCAAGCTGGGAGTGCATCTCAAGGAGGAGGCGCAGAACGTCACTGTCATCTCTGTCATGCCCGGCTCGGCGGCGGAACATGCGGGCTTGCTGCCGGACGATATCCTGCGCAAGATTGACACCATCGAGATCCAGGAAACATTCGACCTGGTCCATGAGCTCAACCAGTTACAAGCGGAAGACCGGGTGACTCTCGAACTTGAACGAGCGGGTGAGACACTCGAAATTGAAGTCGACTTCTCTAAAGCTGAAGCGCACCCTTAACGCCCACCTGATGCCATTCACCCAGTAGGCCCGTCTGGGGACAGACCGGGCCTATTGGGTGCTGATTCCCTGTCCTGACACCCCCACCGCTGAAAAAAATCAGCCGTTTCCTTTTTCGGCTCCGCCTGTCAGCCTGACATCTCTTCGCGTAACCGACAAAAAAAAGCCCCGTGATCTAGGAGGGGATCACGGGGCAAGGATTTGGGAGGTATTTCTAGGAAAGCTTTGTCATTCGTTTCAACGATCCGCCTGCCACAACGAAGCGTTGATGGTCTATATATTACCTTTTTAGTCAGATATGTCAACGGTAAAATAGCTGTTTTTGAAAATAATTTTCAAAAAGTTCATAACCCTCTGTTTTATTTCGATTTTTTCAAGGAGGAATGGGGTTTCACTTCAGTAAAAACAGTTGACACAGACCAGAAAAGGTCAGAACGACCTGTTCTGATGCTGGGCAGGACTTCTTCTGCGACGTATCGGGTCACGGTTGACATCAACCCAACCGTCTGAACGCTTGAAACTCTCAATCCGTTTGCTGGCAATCAGCTCCTGAAGGGCGTGGGGGTGAACCTGGCTGAATGTACCATCTGCGTATTTGATCGGAATCATCATGTGTCAAAGCTCCTCAGCCTTGCAGGCCGATAACGACTCTCCGCCCCTCCTCTGCAAACAGTCAATGAACGCTGATTTGTCTGCCTGCTGATTTTGCCATTCCCGCTCATCAACTGCAACCTTCTTTTGCTGTTAGAGAGAATATCCGGTTGATATAAAGAGTGATACGTTATTATCCGTATAAAGGACTTCCTTGGCGAACAAAGCAAGACTGTCGTAAAGCACACGTCTTGCGCAGAGAAATTTCAACGCCGGGCAGATTTCGGCAAGACAAACGGCAACCGAGCCACGTGACCACAAAGGGCCGCCTCCAGCACAGGAAGCGGCCCTTTATGACGAGACAGAATGCAGCTAAATCAGGCTTTACCGGCACTTCCCAGTACCGCCTGATTCTTGTGCTTGATCAGTTCAATCAGCTCGCTGCGGGCCGCACCAAGATATTTACGCGGATCGAATTCGCCCGGGTTGTTGGCCATGAATTCGCGGATCTTGGCGGTCACAGCCAGGCGACCATCGGAATCGATATTGATCTTGCAGACGGCACTCTTGGCGGCCTTGCGCAGCTGCTCTTCCGGCACCCCGACGGCGCCATCCATCTTGCCGCCATAC
>PKUD01000003.1 GCA_002869695.1 Desulfuromonas sp.
CCCGATTCCGCTGCCCGACCGGTGGCCACCATAACCGCTGTTGGTGTCGCCAGTCCCAAAGCGCAAGGGCAGGCGACCACCAGCACGGTGATGGCATGCATCAGGGCGTTGGGGTGTCCGTACCAGTAAATGAAGGTAGCCAGGGCGACCAGGATAACAAAGGGGATAAAAAGGGTTGCAACCCGGTCTGCCAGCCCCTGAACTGGGGCCTTGCGTGCCTGGGCCTGCTCGACCATGTTTGCGACCCGGGCGACGAAGGAGTCTGCTGCTGCCGCGGTCACCTCAATATCGATCGTTCCGGTCAGATTCAGGGTGCCGGAGGTCACTTTCGATCCCTGCTCACGCAGGACCGGTAGCGGTTCCCCGGTGACGGCAGCTTCGTCAACTTCTGTAGAACCTGCGACAATAGATCCGTCAGTGGGGAAGCGTTCCCCGGCCTGGACCCGGATCATATCTCCGGGGGTCAGTTGGTTACTGTCGACCGTGGCCAGAGATGCGTCCGGCAGGACCTGCCGGGCTCGGGCCGGGGCCAACTGCAGCAGTTTGTCGACCCCGTCCGAGGCTTTGCGGCGTGCGCCACTCTCAAACAACCGCCCCGCCAGGATCAGAGTGATGATCATGCCGGCCGTGTCGAAATAGACTTCTTCTCCGACGGTCATGGCGTAGAGACTGTACCCGTAAGCGGAAAGGCTGCCGAGGGCGATCAGCAGGTCCATGTTCGGCATCCGGTTGCGCAGACTGTACCAGGCCCCCTGCAGGAAGGGGTAACCGGAATAGAAGACCACCGGGGTGGTGACCACAGCGGCGAAGATCTGTAACAGCAGACGGGTGAACGGATCGATGCCCTGGAAATAGCCTCCATACAGGGCCAGCGAAAAACCCATCAGCTGCATGGAAAGGAACGCCGCGGTGCCGAAGCGGTACATCAGACTGCGCCGCTCTTTTTCTGCCGAGCGGTGCAGTTCGTCAACGCTGAATGGGCGCGGCAGGTAACCGACATCTGCCAGCTTGGTACTTATCTCAGCCGGGCCGGTCCGGTTCTGGTCGAAACGGATCAGGACCCGATGGGTGGCAAAGTTCACCCGGGCCGCGAGGATTCCAGGGAGCTGCTTGAGCAGGTGTTCGATCAGCCAGATACAGCTGGCACAACGGATACCGTCGACGATCAGGCTGATTTCGGAACAGTCTCCCTGCTGACGGACAAAGCGTTGCAGGTAGTCGTCTTCAAAGCGCGCAGCGAAGGCTTCTTTGAGAGTCCCCGACTCACGGTCTTTGCGTTGGTAAAAACTGCCGAGGCCGGCACCGCAGATGATTCGGTAGGCACCACGGCAGCCGTGACAGCAGAACCTGAGCTGTTGGCCTTCAATCTCATCGACAACCAGATCGGCGGGAGGGATGGGGAGATCGCAATGGACGCAGAGATCTTTATCGCTCATCTCTTTACAGGTTCAGCTGCAGCTGGCGGTTGAGTTTGGCGCCATTTCGTTCAAAGGTCAATCGGGCGCGCAAGGTTCCTTGATATTCTTGCGGCACCGGAAATGTATAGGTGCCTGGAGAGCTTTCGGAAAGATGATATTGCAACCCTTTTGGGTTCTTCGGCGGGAAGAGATAGATGATACCCCGGGCACCGCTGACCGCCTGATTGTCTTTGTCATTGAGGCTGAACCGCAGTGTCTGATCGTTGATTTCAGAAGAAAGTGTCCAGCCGAGAACTTCTGCCGCACGTTTCTCCACGATCGTGGAATTGTACTTCAACCCCTTGCTGTAATAGTCGCGATCAGTCACCTCGCTGCCACGGCTGGACGCCTGCCACGCCGACCATCCTGAAAAAATCAGAAAGGCGAACAGGAGTAGCAGGATCAGGGGTTTGTAGAAGTTTTTATCAGATCCGGTCATTCACTAATGACTCCTGACGGGGGAGACTTGTGCATCGGTGATTGCCACTTCCTCACCAGCCGGTCCAGTCAGAACGAACTGCACCGGCAGCGGAGAGTCCAGTGCTGTTGTGACCAGGACAAAATCCAGTTTGCGGTTATTGCCGGGCTCTATGACTATCTTGCTGGTCTGCCCTTTGAGAGTCAATGGGGCACCCTCGCTTTTACTTCGGGCCAGGATCCGGTATGTCGCCGGTTGGGTTCCGCGGTTATTGACCCAGGCATTAAAAAAGGTGGCGAGCTGACCATCCTTGAGGACTTTCGCAGAGACAGTATGGGAAACGGAAACCTTCAGCGAGGCAACCTGCCGATTGCCGATCGCAAAAACAAAAATCACCAGTAGAACCAGTGTCGCCACGGACAGCAACAGGACGCGTGGGTTAAACAGTGCTTTAACACCCTGACCTTCGGTACCGAAGTTGTAATGGATCAGGCCCGGCTGTTGGCCGGGTGCCATGACTTTGCGGCAGGCATCGAGGCAGCGACCGCAGTTGATGCACTCGATCTGAAAGCCTTCACGAATATCGATCCCCATCGGGCAGGTGTTGACACAGGAATCACATTCAATGCAGCGGTAGGATTCTTCAGCGGGCAAATGCAGAGTCAGGGTGCCCTGGTCGGCGAGGGCGGTCTGAAAGCGGCCGTAAGGGCAGAATTCGCTGCACATCAAACGCCGGATAAGAGCCAGGTCGAGATAGACGGTTACGGCCGTGCTGAGCCAGCTGATCCAGGCACCGATATGGAGCGATCCGCTGGCGAGTTCGCTGAAGAAGCGCTGCGGTGCGACAAAGTACCAGACCAGATTGGCACCGACCAGCAGCGAGAGCAGAATGAAAAAAAGATGAGCGAGGGTTTTTTTCCAGATTGCACCCTGCAGCCGGTTGTCTTTCAGCTTAAGACCGATCATGCGACTGAACCATTCAGCCAGATCGGTCAGGGTGGTCTGCGGGCAGGCCCAGCCACACCAGACCCGGCCGAAGACCATGGTAATCAACAGAAAGCCGACACCGAAGACCAGGCAGAAGATCAGGAACAGGTAGAGCTCTTCAATGCGCAGAATCTGTCCGAAGATATGCAGGCTGAAATTGGACAGGTCGATACGCAGCAGGCTCTTGCCCTGAAACTGGAACCAGGGTATCAGCAGCAACAAGAGGGTACAGAGCCACTGGAAGAAACGGCGCCAGGGTCCGAGCAGGGAGAGTCGAAAGTTTGATTCAGTCATGTTGATAATGAAAAAGCGGGGAAGCCTGAGCTTCCCCGCTTTCATTCGTCAGGTCTAGAGTTTCAGGAGGTAATCGACCAGCTGGTCGATCTCTGCTGGGGAGAGTTGACCGGAGAATCCCGGCATAGAGCCGCCGCGACCATTGGCGATACTCTCTTTGATGTCGTCCGGAGTCTTGCCGTATTGATAGGTTGCCGCAGTCAGATCGGTACCGAAGCCGCCGGTGGCGTCCGCACCATGGCACCCTGCACAGTTGGCCGAATAGAGAGCCTGGCCGCCGGGTGCAGAACCTGCCGGTTCAGCAGCAGGCGCCGAAGCAGCCGGTTCTGCTGTCGCCTGAACCGGTTCACCGGTATGCGCCGCCATCTTCTCCTGAAATTCTGCGTCGGAACTCCAGCCGCTCAGAAGAAAATAAGCCATGAAAATGACCGCCCAGATAATCAGGCCGAAAAACAGGACATAGAAATAGCTGGGGACCGGTTTGTGCGCTTCCGTGATTCCATCAGCATGTTCATGTTGAGAATCGTTCATATGTCTATCCTTTTATGAAATGGCCGTAACCATGTCGGCACAACAATTAATCGTCATCAAGCATCCGAAATTTGGCAACTTCGTTTTCGTCTTTACGCTTGCGGCTGTAGGTTCGTACCACAATCAGCGCAAAAATAACGAACAGACCAAAGGTGATTCCCAGATAAAGGATGGATGCCCAGTCCATAAGATCTACTTCTCCGCATTGATGAAGTTGACCAGCTGCCAGAGCTTGGTCGAGCCGAGATTCGAGAAGCCGGGCATGCCACCATCGGGGATGCCGCTATGGATGACCTGATAAAGATCAGCATCTTCCATGCCCATGTCGGTCAGTGCCGGGCCGATCATCCCTTCCAGGTTGTCGCCGTGGCATGCGGCGCAGTTGGATGAATAGACATCCTTGCCGGCAGCAATGGCGCTGGCATCACCGGGGAAGGGGTTGGTCAGGTCACCGACGATTGTGGTCTCGGCCACTTTACGCCAGGGGATGTCGCTGCCCAGTTTCTGCAGGTAGGCGACCATGGCGTCCATCTCGGTTTTGCCGTTGAGCTCCTTGATCTGCTCTTCCGTGTAAGGGAAGCCGAGAGTCTCCATCTTGTTGCGAATCGACTCGGGGTCAAGCGCAGTGTCATTCAGCCAGGGATAGTCCGGCATGTTGGTTTGCGGAACCATCGAGCGCGGCGACTCCATGTGCTTGTAGTGCCAGGCATCAGGATACTTGCCGCCCAACCGGGCCAGATCGGGACCGGTTCGTCTGGAGCCCCAGAGGAAAGGACGGTCATAAACGAATTCACCCGACTTGGAATAATCGCCGTAGCGTAGAACTTCAGCAACCAGTGGGCGAACCGTTTGCGTATGACAGTTATTACAGCCCTCGCGGATGTAGATGTCGCGGCCTTCCTGCTGGATCGGGGTGTAGGGTGTGACAGTTTCAATCCTGTCGGCGTCGGTGTTGACCCAGAGAAAAGGCATGGCCATGGTGATGATGGTGCCGACCAGGATGGCTGCCGTTGCCAGAAGCATAAACAGGACAGGTTTCTTTTCCAACATAATCAGGCCCTCCCTTCAGCAGTCGCGGTGGAAGGAGCGGACTCTTTCTTGCGTACCGTCATGTAGATGTTGTATATGAAGATCAGCACGCCGATCATGAAGATGACACCGGCAATGCCCCGTGCCCACCAGAAGGGATACATCTCGACCATGGTCTCCATGAAGGTGTAGGTCAGGCTGCCGTCTTCGTTCATGGCATTCCACATGCCCGCCTGCAGGACACCTGCGACCCAGAGCGGGACGGTCCAGAGCAGTTGACCGACCAGTGCCAGCCAGAAATGCAGATTGGCCAGCGGGACGCTGTAGAGGTCCCTGCCGGAGATCCGTGTGACCAGATAGTAAATGCAGGCATAGCTGATCATCGATACCCAGCCCATGGTCCCCATGTGGATGTGGGCAGGCACCCAGTCGGTATAGTGGATGAAGGCCGAGAAGGAACGGATCGACTGCATCGGTCCCTGCAGGGTCTGCAGCCCGTAGAAGGTGATACCGAGGATCAGGAATTTGACCAGATAATTTTCTTTCATCTGGTGCCACTGGCCGTTCATCGACAGATAACCGTTGATGACACTGCCCCAGCTGGGGGCGATCAGCATGATCGAGAACGCCATCGCCAGGGTCTGGACCCAGTCAGGGACCGGGGTCCAGAGCAGATGGTGAGCGCCGGTCCAGAGGTACATGAAGATCAGCGACCAGAAGGCGATAATCGACAAGCGGTGACTGTAAATCGGCACCCCGGTCGATTTCGGCAGGAAATAATAGAACATGGCCAGCGGCGGGGCGGTCAAAGCCATCGCCACCGCGTTGTGGCCGAACCACCAGTGAACATTGGCGTCATTGGTTCCCGCGTAGGCCGAATAGGATTTGAACAGCGAAGCCGGAACCGCCGCAGCGTTGACCAGATAGAGGATCGCCACGCCGATCAGCGCTGCCATCATATACCAGAGTGAGATGTACATCTGTTCCTCTTTACGGTTTATAATGGTCATGATGATATTGACGGCAAAGACAACCCAGAGAATGACGACCATGATGTCGATCGGCCATTCCATCTCATGGTATTCCTTGGAGGTGGTGTAGCCGAGCAGCAGGGTCACCGCTGAAGCGATGATGGTCGCATTGAAAAACCAGAGCTGGAACTTTGCCAGCTTGTCACTCCAGAGCGGTTGCTTGCACAGGCGCTGGACCATGTAGAGGAAGGTGGCGAAAATGGTGCCGACACCCCAGCCGTAGATGCCCGCATTAGTGTGAATCGGACGTAGGCGGCCAAATGTCAGGTAGGGACCGAAATTTAGATCAGGATTGATCATCTGAAATGAAACGATCACCCCGACCAGAACGGCCACCAGACCCCACACCAGGCTCCAGGTGACGAAGCTCCTGACAATGTCAGTATTGTAGGACGGATTTTCCATGAGACCTCCTGTCGGCGAAAAAGGCATATCAGAATCAGTCTAAGGTATTCTTTTTACATGTCAAATGTGACAAAATTGGTAAAAATTCTAGGGCGTTGTTGACTTGCTGTCAATACAAAAATGTTAAAAAAAAACATCAGCGTAGGAGTATTGAAAAGGGGTCGGAAAGAGAAAAGCTTTGACTTATAGTGACCTGATTTCTATTATAACCAGCTAAAATCATGTGAAAATCATATCACGTATAATCGATTGTCCAGTTCTTGTCATGTCATCAAGGATTCTGCCGGAATATGAAGAGAGTAACTGACCTGCTACAGGAGGATATGGATCGGGTTGAAGCCCGTTTTCAGGAGCATTTAAGTTCTGATGTGCCGCTGATAAACCAGGTCGGTCAGTATGTCCTGTCGAGCGGTGGTAAGCGGTTCCGTCCGATGTTGCTTCTGCTGGCAGCGAAGCTGTGTGAGTATGAAGGTCAGCATCATGTTGAACTGGCCGGCGTCGTCGAATTCATTCACACCGCAACCCTGCTCCATGACGATGTCGTTGACAGTGCGGAACTGCGGCGAGGGAATCGTTCTGCGAATACTGTCTGGGGCAACCAGACCTCTGTTCTGGTGGGAGATTTTCTGTTTGCCAAAACCTTTTCGATCATGGTTGGTTGCGGTAATCTCGAAGTGTTGCGGCTGCTCGCTGACACGACGACACGGATGGCTGAAGGGGAGGTGCAGCAGCTGCTCAACACCTGCGACCTGGAGGTGGATGAAGCGCGCTATCTGGATGTGATCCGCAGCAAGACAGCTATCCTGATTGCGGCCGCATGCGAGGTCGGAGCGGTCCTGGCGGATGCTTCTGCCGAGCAGGTCCTGGCGATGCGTGAATTCGGACTGGAAATCGGTATCGCATTCCAGCTTATGGACGATGCCCTCGACTATGTTGCGGAACAGAAGGACTTCGGCAAGGAGAAGGGCCATGATCTTGCAGAGGGGAAGATGACCCTGCCTTTGATTCATGCCTTGACCCAGGTGGATGCCCGGCAGCATGAAGAAGTTGCCCGGATCATTGAGGAGGAAGAGCTCTCAGCCGCTGACCTGGAGTATGTCTGCGAACTGATTGCCATGAACGACGGGATTGAATACACGCGCAAAAAGGCTGCTGAGCGGATCGACATTGCCAAACAGTATTTGCAGATTTTCCCGCCTTCAACCGCCCGCGAAGCGCTTGAGATTCTTGCTGACTACGTTGTCGCACGTAACAAGTAACTTTTGTTCAATTCTGTTCAATCTGCTGGGCCGTTCCATTGGAGCGGCCTTTTTCTTTTCTCACCGAACAGATCAATTCTCTGAGTGGCTAGGCAGTAAGATACTGCGGTGGGTGTGCAGCTAAAGATCACTTTGCTCCTTAGGGTCATTCCGCTATACTCACACACCATGTTGCGCTTCAATCTCCATAAGAAGGTTCTCGGAGCCTTACTGCTGTTGTCGTTGATCCCGCTGCTGCTGCTGTTGCTCAATTCTCATCACAGCCTCAGACTGGTGGAGGATCTGCTGCGACAGCGGACGACCGAGGCATTGGACAGCCAGGCTGCTGGCGCGTTGGAATTACGCGCGGAGATGGTGGCCCGTGAAGTGACCGACTTTCTCCTGACTGTCGAGGGTGATCTCACTGATCTGGCCCTGTTGGAACGTAACGAGAAGAGTTATCTGGGGTTCTGCTGGAAACACGCCCGCGAGCTCTGGTATCGGCGCGGCACCAACGATGCCCCGATCGAGGTTCGAGAGAAGATTATCCTGTACCGTGAGCTCGCCTTTGTTGACGCTGCCGGTCACGAACAGATCAGGATTGTTGACGGGAGGCCATCAGCCAACCTACGGGACGTTTCGGACCCCGCCAATACGACTTATCTGAGTGAAGATTATTTCCACAGAACCAGCAAACTCAAGCCGGGGGAGATCGAGGTTTCCCGCCTGCAGGGTTGGTATGTTAGTCGTGATGAACAACTGCAGGGGGCGGAAACGCCCCTTGAAGCTGTTCAGGGGACACCCTATCGTGGCGTTGTCCGGTTCTCTACACCACTCTACGAAGAGAATGAATTCATCGGCATTGTCGTGCTTTCTCTGGACCATCGCCATCTGATGGAATTTACTCAGCACATCTCTCCAACCGCTGAGAAGTATGTCGTCTTTCCTTCTTATGCCAGCGGCAATTATGCCTTCATGTTTGATGATGAGGGCTGGATGATTGCGCATCCCAAGTACTGGGATATCCGTGGCTACGATCGTCACGGCCGCCTGGTTCCGGCTTATTCGGAACAGACCTCGGAAGAAGACATCCGTGCCGGACGCATCCCTTTTAATCTTCTTGAGGCAGGGTTTGTCCATCCGAATTATCCCCGTGCGGCTGAAGCGGTGAGGAGGGGGGGAATCGGGGTAGTCGATACGACGAACGTCGGGGGGTCGCAGAAAATCATGGCTTACGCACCGATCTTTTATGACCGGGGTGTCTACAGCCGCTATGGAATATTCGGCGGCGTGACTATCGGCGCCGAAGTCAAGAATTTCCATTTGCCGGCCCTGACCACTGCCCAACTGATCCGTGAAGAGATCTCCAAGTATCTTCGTGAGTCCTGGTTTGTTATCTCGTTGACTGTGTTACTGGTGATCTTCGGTGCCTATTATCTCTCCAGCAGTATCGTACGCCCGCTACTCTTGTTGACCGAGGGGACCCGCCAGATGCGCCGCGGCAATGCATCGACAAGAGTCGTTGTCAGTTCTCATGACGAGGTCGGTGCGTTGGCCCAATCGTTCAATGACATGGTCGATGAGTTGAACCGGCGACGGCGCAGACTGATTCAGACCCTGCAGGCGCTGCGGCGTTCGCGCCATGAGATCATCCGTGAACGTAACTTCAAGGATACCGTCTTCGAAAATATCGAAACCGGCATTCTGACCATTGACAGTGAATATAAAATTACCAGCGTCAACGGTCCGGCCTGCCGGATTCTCAATCTGCAGAAACCTGAAGAGCCTTGCGATTGGCGTGAACTGATGGTGGACTGGCCGGAATTGACCGGTGAGCTGGAGCGTGGGATCAGCCTGGCTGATAATCAGTCTTGGGGGCAGTATGTTCCACTGGAACGAGGCGGGCGGCCATTGACCTACCGCCTGGCCCTGTTCCCGCTCAGTTTTCATCAGCAGGCAGGTTGGCTGCTGACGGTTGAGGACCTCACCGAACGGGTGAATATGCGTGAGCAGGTTGCCCGGATGGACCGATTGGCTTCTCTGGGGCGCATGTCTGCGGGGATTGCACATGAGATTAGGAATCCTTTGACCGGTGTCAGCCTGTTGCTGGATGAACTGCACGACCGTTTGCTCGGGCAGGAGAGCGATCAGAACCTGATTCGGCGTGCCCTTGGCGAGATTGAACGGCTTGAAGGGCTGGTCGGGGAATTATTGCATTTCTCCACGATATCGGAGCTCAAACTGGGTTCGGGGTTATTACAGGAAGTGCTGCGCGATTCTCTGTTCCTGGTCCGTAAACAGTGCGAGCGTTCGTCAATTCGGATTGAGGAGAGGATCGCCGATAATCTGCCGCAGATCTCGCTGGATCCTGGTCGACTCAAGCAAGTCTTTCTCAACCTTTTCAGTAATGCCATCGATGCGATGCCTGATGGGGGAACCCTCACTGTTGCAACTGAGCTGGAGAGCGGCAGGGCCAGGGTGATCATCTCTGACAGTGGGGTGGGAATCGAACCTGAAAAGGTTCCCCTTGTTTTTGAACCTTTCTATACCAGCAAAGGGCAGGGGACTGGTTTGGGACTGGCGATCAGCCATAATATCATCTCCGATCACGGCGGGACGATAAAGGTTGAAAGTCAGCCTGGTCTCGGGTCTGTCTTCACCGTAGAG
>PKUD01000217.1 GCA_002869695.1 Desulfuromonas sp.
ACGTTAGGGGTTTATGCTGCTAAAAAATGCGATTCAAGAGGGGAGAATATCCTCTTTGCGCAATAAGCAGATATCCGGATGTTCAAAGAAATGCATTCAAAAACTGGGCCCTTGAGACAAGCAACAATGGCCGACAGGTCCTTCATTATTGGCCCCAGGATGGGACATCGTTTCGAGACACCGAGCAACAGCATACCCTTAAAGATGTCATCAATGGGGTTGACGCCATATCAGAAGTGTACAAAAGAAATTATTCCCGAATGGATTACTGGTGCCAATTGGTGGACAGACACAAGGAAGGAACGTAGATGGCACTAAAGTGTTACATCTTTATTGTCATGGAGGAGGGTGTCAGCAGTTATCTTGCAAAATCGTCACACGCCTAATGTCGTCGTACAGCAATTTCTAAAAAGAAAAAATCAAAAGAAGGGTCAAACTTTAAGGGAGGGACGTGGGTTGGTTTACCATAACGAGCTACACGTTACGTCGCATAACATATATTATGTAAACTTTGGTATTGAGATCCTGTTCCACATCACACGACTCTTAAAACGACCTTGCCATAAGCCCCCTGTTGTAAAACATATTGATGGGCCTCTGCTGCCTCATCCAGAGAAAATTCCTTCCCTACGACGGGTTTCAGTGTTCCGTTGTTGAGGCCGGCACAGATCGCAGCATAAATCTGAGATTTCTGTCTGTCGCTTGCATTGAACAGTGACATGCCAAGAACAGCGGCATCACGTCCCATAATGTCCCGCGGGTTTATGCATACTTCTCCGCGGCAGCCGATCACGACGACACGCCCATGCTTGGAAAGTATTTTCAGGTCCTTGGCTAAATTGACGTTCGCAAGCATCTCGAGGATGACGTTGGTTCCTTCATGGTTTGTCAGTTCCATGACCTCGTCAAGATAATCAGGAATGCTGTGATCAAGGACGTGCTCAGCGCCAGTCTCTTGAATGAGGGTCTTGCCGGCGTCACTGCCTGCGGTTCCGATCACCCGAATACCGGCAGCACGGGCCAGCTGGATTGCCGCAACTCCAACGGCACCGCTTGCCCCGTGAATCATCAGTGTCTCTCCCGGCATGGTATGGGCGCGATACATCAATGCGTAATATGCAGTCGCATACGGGATGCCGATTGCGGCACCCTGGCTGAAGGTTATCGTGTCTGGTAGCGGATAGACTTGCCCAGTGTTGCACAGGGCATATTCGGCATAGACTCCGGTTATGCTACCAGTGAGGAAAACTCTCTGCCCTTCCTGCAGATTTTTAACGCCGGGACCAGCGGCCTGTACAATTCCGGCCGCGTCAAAGCCTGGTGTGTAAGGCAGGACCGGTTTGACCGCATGGGTTCCGGAGCGTATATAGGTGTCAACCGGGTTGACTCCGATCGACTTGATTTTAACGAGAACCTGATCAGCTGCCGGCTGCAGCCGGGCGATTGTTTCAAGTTGAATGACTTCCGGACCGCCAAACGTGTGAACGCGCATCGCTTTCATGGTCATATGCTTCTCCATTTCTGAGGGGCCTTATTCGTGACGCAGGTCAGCCGATTGCGGCCAGCTCCAGCCGGCCTCCCCAGCGCGCCAATAGCTCTTCCCTGACTTCACGACTTTTGTTATCCGTCAGATAGTCGGTTTGCCGGGCATAGTTAAACGCTTCCTGGCGGGCAACCTCGAGCAATCGGACATCACGCAAAAGATTGGCGACCCGGAAATCTGGCAGTCCAGCCTGCCTGGTCCCGAGAAATTCCCCGGGTCCACGTATCTCCAGGTCTGCCTCGGCGATGCGAAAGCCGTCATTGGTCGAAACCATGACCTGCAGCCGCTTGCCGGCATCTTCGCTGTACTGTTGCGAAGGAATCAGCAGGCAGTAACTTTGCTCTGCGCCTCGGCCAACGCGACCGCGCAGTTGGTGCAACTGGGCCAGGCCAAACCGGTCGGCATGCTCAATCAGCATAACAGATGCGTTCGGTACGTCGACCCCGACCTCGATAACTGTCGTCGCAACAAGGATGTCAATCTGTCCGTCGCGAAATGCTGACATTATCTGTTCCTTTTCCACGGATTTCATCCGGCCGTGCAGCAGCCCGACTGTGTTACGCGGGAAAACCTCGGCGGCAAGCTGCTTGGCCGCGGCGGTGGCGGCCTGTAGATCGCTTTTTTCAGAGTCTTCGACCAATGGGTAAACTACGTAGGCCTGTCTCCCCTTTTTAAGTTCATCCTTAATCAAGCTGTAGGCATCTAAGCGTCTGTTTTCTCTGAATAACTTTGTCTCTATGGCTTTTCGTCCAGGCGGCATCTGGTCGATGACCGAGACAGAGAGGTCACCGTAGAGAGTCAACGAGAGAGTGCGCGGAATCGGTGTGGCAGTCATCACCAAAATATCGGGGTTCTGTCCTTTATGCTTGAGCGTGCCCCGCTGACGGACGCCGAAACGGTGCTGCTCATCAATGATCCCCAGGCCCAGTCGATGGAATTTAACACCTTCCTGTAGAACAGCATGGGTGCCGATTATCAGGTGGATTTCCCCCGCAGCGATGCTCAGCAGAGCTTCTTTGCGGGCCTTTGCGGTCATGCTGCCCTGCAGCAGGGCTGTCTTCAGACCAAGTTTTTCCATCCAGAGCTCAAAGGTCAGAAAATGTTGTTCAGCTAGGATCTCGGTAGGTGCGACGAGCGCAACCTGATAGCCGTTCTCAATCGCTATCAGGGAGGCCATCAGGGCGACCAGGGTTTTGCCGCTGCCGACATCTCCCTGCAGCAGACGGTTCATCGGGTGCGGCTGCATCATGTCCTGCTTGATGTCGCCCAGCACCCGGCGCTGCGCATCAGTCAAGCGAAATGGCAACATCTTGTTCAGGGGGATCGTATAGCGGTGTTCAACGTTGAAGGAGATACCCTGCTCCAGTTGAACGCCCTGCCGTTTCAGTGCCAGGCCCAGTTCGAGAAAAAAGAATTCGTCAAAAACCAGCGACTGGCGCCAGTGGTCCCTCCCCTGCTCCAGTTCTGTCAAAGATGCGTTGTTTGGCGGCCAGTGACTGGCCTGTATTGCGGTTGCAAGGGGCACAAGATTGTGACGCGAAAGGATCTCCCGGGGAAGGATCGACGGCAATGGTGGCGCATTTTGCTCAACAAGTTGGTACCAGATTTTGCGGAATTGTTTCTGCGAGAGTCCTTCGGTCAGAGGATAGACAGGCAGAATACGGCCGAAATTCAACGGATCAGACTTAAACAGCTGCTCCATGGTACTGTCGGCACTGAGGAGTTCGGCATCAGGATGATGTACCTCGCGCAACGCGCCGTAACTTTTGACTTCGCCGATGAATACCGCTTTCTGTCCCACCGGAAAGCGTTTCTGCAGCCAGTCCTTGCGATAGCGAAACCATTTGAGGGAAATCTGCGCGCTCCGGTCACCGACAATGACCTCGTAGAGCCTGCGTCTTTTGCGACTGGTGTGGGTTTCACCGGCGGCGAGAACCTCACCGTAAAAGACCTCCTGACGGCCGGGCCGGAGTCGGGCGATCGGCTGCAGTTGACGACGGTCTTCGTAGCGATGTGGGAGGTGGTAGAGGGCATCTTCAACGGTGTTCAGGCCTAGCTTCTGCAGCTTGGCCTGAACATGCGGTCCGATACCGCGAACCGTTTCAAGGGACTCATCCAGTCTGGATGGCGCTCTTCTGCTGGTCAGCGGGGGCATCTCCCCTGCTCTTTCTAGGCCGATGGGATGGCGTTGAGGGCCGCGAGCAGTTTCTCGACATCAAGGCCGTGGGCTGAAGCGCCTTGGGCCAGGGTTTCATTGGCAGCCCCCATGCAGCCGATACAGCCAAGGTTGAAACTGTTGAGCACGTTGGCCACCTCGGGAGAGAGCTGCAGCGCCTGCTGGAAGGTCATGTCGCTGGTGAATTTATTACCCATGTCATTTCTCCGGACGTTGATTGAAAGCACGTTGTTGCCTGTTGAATTTTCACAAAATGGAGGGCAAAAAGCAAGCGTCAAACAGAAAACGGGATGATGCAGAACATCATCCCGTCTAGATCTGTCTGAAGAGGAACAGGTTATTTGTATTCAACCTTGGTTATTTCGTAGACCTTGACCCCGGAAGGAACCCGGATCTGGACTTCTTCGTCACATTCATGGCCAATCATCGCCCGACCCACCGGTGAGGTAATGGAAATCTTACCCTGCTTGACATCCGCCTCATCTTCGCCAACGATTTTGTAGGTCACTTCAATGTCGGTATCGACATCAACCAAGGTCACCGTCGCACCGAAAACGATTTTTTCACTGTTGATGGTCGCCGGGTTGATCACCTGGGCCCGGGCTACTTTATCGTTCAGTTCCTGGATCCGACCTTCGATAAAGCCCTGCCGGTCCTTGGCCGCATCGTACTCGGCATTTTCCGAAAGGTCACCATGGCTTCTGGCTTCGGCGATGTCCTGAACAACCTTGGGCCGCTCAACCCGGATCAGTGTTTTCAGCTCGTCCTGGAGCCGCCGATAACCTTCTTCGGTCATCGGAATCGAGTCGCTCATCGGTTCTTTTCTCCTGACAAAAAAAACAGCGGGCGGAAAATCCGCCCGACTGTGGTTAGCTGTAAGTTGTGCAACCTTTAGTTACGAAACAGAATAATACTCTTGCAGTGGCGTGACGTCAAGGTTTTCTCGTTTCATCGCCAGAATCCCGTCGGTGACAGCGTGGATTCCCGCGACTGTTGTATAGTATGCCACTTCCTGCATCAACGTCGAGCGCCGGATCGAGTAGGAGTCGGCGACCGACTGGGCCCCCAGAGTGGTATTGAAGACCATGGCGATTTCACGACTTTTGATTGCGTCAACAATATGCGGTCGACCCTCCTGGACCTTGTTGACCGGGGTTGTCAATACCCCGTTTTTATTTAGGAAATCGGCGGTCCCGCGGGTGGCGATGATTTTGAAGCCGGCGGCCACAAGCCTGCTGACCGGTTCGACGATCAGGCGTTTGTCGGAATCCTTGACGCTGACAAAAATGTTACCGGAGAGGGGCAATTTGACCCCCGCCCCCAGTTGGGCCTTGGCAAACGCCTTGCCGAATTCCCGATCGATTCCCATCACCTCCCCTGTCGATTTCATCTCCGGACCGAGCAGGGTATCGACGCCGGGGAACTTGACAAAGGGGAATACCGCTTCTTTGACAGAGACATGTTCCGGAACAATATCTCCCTCCACGCCGAGTTCCTGCAGACTCTGGCCGGCCATGACCAGCGCAGCGATCTTGGCCAGCGGGCGATTGGTCGCCTTGGAGACAAACGGCACGGTCCGGCTGGCTCTGGGATTGACCTCAATCAGGTAGATCGTTGTCCCCTTGACCGCAAACTGGATGTTCATCAAGCCAACAACCCCAAGTTCCAGCGCCAGTTCCCGGGTCTGCTGCCTGATGGCGCTGACGATCTCTTCGGAAAGCGAATAGGGGGGGAGCGCACAGGCCGAATCGCCGGAATGGATGCCCGCTTCCTCGATGTGCTGCATGACGCCGCCGATGACGACATTTTCACCATCAGCCAGCGCATCGACATCGATCTCGATGGCGTCCTGCAGGAACTTGTCGATCAGCACCGGATGCTCCTGCGAAGCCTCGACCGCGTATTTCATATAATTGCGCAACCGTTCAACATCGTAGACGATTTCCATGGCGCGTCCGCCGAGCACGTAGGATGGACGGACCACCACCGGATAGCCGATCCGCTCAGCTATTTTTACCGCCTCATCGTAGGAGCGGGCAATCCCGTTTTCCGGCTGCCGGAGACTCAGCTTGTGCAGCAACGCCTGGAAGCGTTCTCGATCTTCGGCCCGGTCGATGGCATCCGGAGTCGTGCCGATAATCGGCACGCCGGCCTTTTCCAGGTCCACGGCCAGTTTTAACGGGGTCTGGCCGCCGAACTGGACGATGACGCCGACCGGCTTCTCCTTGGCGACTATTTCAAGGACGTCCTCGCGGGTCAAAGGCTCGAAATAGAGGCGATCAGACGTGTCGTAGTCCGTCGAGACGGTCTCCGGGTTACAGTTGACCATGATTGTCTCGTAGCCTGCTTCGGAGAGGGCAAAAGCGCCATGGACACAGCAGTAGTCAAACTCGATGCCCTGTCCGATCCGGTTGGGCCCACCACCAAGGATGATGATTTTCCGGCTTTCGGTCGGCTCCGCTTCGCATTCCGTTTCATAGCAGGAGTAGAGATACGGGGTGTGCGCCTCGAATTCTGCACCGCAGGTATCGACCCGCTTATAGACCGGGTGGATGCCGAATTTGTGGCGCAGTTGACGGACGTCATTTTCGGTGACCTCCCAGAGGGTCGCCAGTCGCCGATCGGAAAAGCCATACTGCTTTGCACTCCGCAGCATGCCGATAAAGACTGCGTCGCCGGACGCCAGGGTGTCCTTACGTGCAACCAGTAACGATTCCATTTCGATAATCTGCTCAATATTGCACAGGAACCAGGGGTCGACTCCGGAAAGTTGGTAGATATTTTCAACGCTGAAACCGGCGCGAATCGCATCTGCGAGGTACCAGAGACGCTCGCAGTTGGGGACCCGCAGCTTGTCGCGCAGATCATCGACTTCCTGCTGCGACAGGGAGCGACGATATTCACCGGGGACCTCGAACAGTTTGCTTTCAAAGCCGTAAGACCCGATCTCAAGGGATCGGAGGGCTTTCTGGAGACTTTCCTTGAAGGTCCGGCCGATCGCCATGACCTCGCCGACCGATTTCATCTGGGTGGTCAGGACCGCGTCCGCCTGGGGAAACTTTTCGAAGGTGAAACGGGGGATCTTGGTGACCACGTAATCGATGGTCGGTTCGAAGGAGGCCAGGGTTTCTCGGGTGATGTCGTTGGGAATTTCATCCAGGCGGTAGCCGACCGAGAGCTTGGCGGCGATCTTGGCAATCGGGAACCCGGTGGCCTTGGAGGCCAGCGCCGAGGAACGAGAGACCCGCGGGTTCATTTCGATGACCACCAGCCGTCCGTCTTTCGGGTTGACGCCGAACTGGATATTGGATCCCCCGGTGTCGACGCCGATCTCGCGAATGATTTTCAGCGAAGCATCGCGCAGGATCTGGTACTCCTTGTCGGTCAGGGTCTGGGCCGGGGCCACGGTGATCGAATCGCCGGTATGTACGCCCATGGCATCAAAATTCTCTATGGAGCAGATTATGACGACGTTGTCCGCCATGTCGCGCATGACTTCCAGTTCGTATTCCTTCCAGCCGATGATCGATTCCTCGACCAGGATCTCATTGGTCGGCGAGGCCTCGATTCCCGCCAGCGCCATGGTCTCGTATTCCTCGCGGTTGTAGGCAATGCCACCGCCGGTGCCGCCCAGGGTGAACGACGGACGGATGATCGCCGGATAACCGACATACTTGATGACCTCCATCGCCTCCTTATGGTTATGGGCCAGCCCCGAGCGAGGCACCTCGACGCCGATTTTTTCCATCGCCTGCTTGAACAGGGTGCGGTCTTCCGCTTTTTTGATCGGACCGAGTCTGGCACCGATCAGCTCGACGCCGAATTTTTCCAGGATTCCAGCTTCTGCCACTGATACCGCAGTGTTGAGCGCAGTCTGTCCGCCGAGCGTCGGCAGCAGCGCATCCGGTCGTTCCTGTTCGATAATCCGGGCGAGAACCAGCGGAGTAACCGGTTCAACGTAGGTTCGATCGGCAAAATCGGGGTCGGTCATGATGGTGGCAGGGTTCGAGTTGAGCAGGATGACCTCGTAGCCCTCCTCTTTCAGGGCTTTGCAGGCCTGGGTCCCGGAATAATCGAACTCGCAGGCCTGGCCAATGACGATGGGGCCGGCCCCGATGATCAGGATTTTGTGAATATCAGTACGCTTGGGCATTAAATTGTCCTTCGAAAAAATGCTATTTATGCTTGGCCATCATCTCGACAAAACGGTCGAACAGGTAGTTGGCATCGTGCGGTCCGGGTGACGCCTCGGGGTGGTACTGGACCGAGAAGGCCTCATAGCCGTCATGCTGAATCCCTTCGACGGTATTGTCGTTGAGGTTGATATGGGTGACCCGGACCTCGCCCGGGAGAGATTCTGTCGCAACGGCAAAGCCATGATTCTGCGAGGTGATCTCGACCTGCTGGCGCTGATGATCGAGAACCGGCTGGTTGCCGCCGCGGTGACCAAATTTCAGTTTGTAGGTCTGGCCGCCGAGGGCGATGGAGAGCAGTTGATGCCCCAGGCAGATGCCGAAAATAGGGACCTTGCCGAGAAGCTTGCGGATGTTTTCCTGAGCGTAACTGATCGGCTCCGGATCTCCCGGGCCGTTGCTGAGGAAAACCCCGTCAGGATTCATTTTTAAAACCTCTTCGGCGGTGGTGTGGGCCGGAACGACGTGGACCTCGCAGCCATGAGAGACCAGGTTACGCAGGATGTTGTACTTGATGCCGAAATCGTAGGCGACAACCCGGTAGGGCAATGCGGTTTCGCTCTCGTCCGGGTAGCCATTTCCGAGCTCCCAGACACCCTGTGACCACTGATATGGTTCAGTGCAACTGACCTCCTTGACCAGATCGCGACCGACCAGTCCAGGTGCCTGCTGTGCCTTGGCGATCAGGCTCTGCGGGTCACTGTCGCTGGTTGAGATGACGCCGACCTGGGCACCGACGGTCCGGATATGGCGAACCAGCGCGCGGGTATCTATCCCCTCAAGACCGATGACGTTATGTTCTTTGAGGTACGCATCGAGGGACATCTCCGAGCGGAAATTGCTGGGAAATGAACAGGCTTCTTTGACCACAAACGCAGACAGAAACGGCTGACGGGATTCAACATCTTCGGCATTGATGCCGTAATTTCCGATCTGCGGATACGTCATGGTAACGATCTCACCACAGTAGGAGGGATCGGTAAGAATCTCCTGGTATCCGGTCATGCTGGTGTTGAAGACCACTTCGCCGGTAACCTCGCCGGTTGCGCCGAACGATTTTCCTTCGAACACCTTGCCATCGGCAAGGGCCAGAATTGCTTTCATCAAAACCTCTTTATCTAGAAGTGACTTGAAGTATTAATCCTTAACTGTCAGTCTTTTAGCTTATCTCTCAAATACTGTTTGTCCGGCCAACAGGGTACGGACCGCATAACCCTTCATCTTCTGACCGTCAAAGGAGGTGTTTTTGCTTTTTGATTGAAGCTGTTGAGCATCAACGGTCCATTCCTTATTCGGGTTGACCAGGGCGATATCTGCAACCGCACCGACCGAGAGCGTACCACGCTCTAGCCCGAGCACACCGGCGGGTCGACACGTGACCAGGGCAATTGCCTGCTCAAGGGTGAGAACCTTTTCTCCAACCAGTTGCAGGGTTAAGGGCAGCAGGGTTTCCAGCCCGACGACGCCATTCATGGCGATGGCGAACTCGACATTTTTTTCGTCAATATGATGCGGTGCGTGATCGGTGGCGATCGCGTCGATGGTTCCGTCAGCCAGTCCGGCACGCACTGCTGCGACGTCATCCGCGGAACGCAGCGGCGGGTTCATCTTGAAGTTGGTGTCGTAGTTGCGGACCGCTTCATCGGTCAGCATAAAGTGGTGTGGAGTCGCCTCGCAGGTCACCCGGACCCCGCGGGTCTTGGCCTGACGGACCAGTTCAACACTGCCCCTGGTCGAGACATGGGCGACATGCAGATGTGCGCCGGTCAACTCTGCGAGCATGATATCCCTGGCGGTCATGGCATCTTCAGCGGCCCAGGGAATCCCTTTTAAGCCCAACTCGGTGGAGACCGGTCCTTCGTTCATGCAGCCTCCGGCCACCAGGGTCAGATCCTCTGCGTGGGAGATAATCGGTGCATCGAAGGTGTTGGCATATTCAAGGGCGCGGCGCATCATCTCGCCATCCTTGACCGGCAGGCCGTCATCGGAGAAACCGACGCAACCGCCCTCCTTCAGTTCGCCCATCTCGGCGAGAACTTCACCTTTAAGCCCCTTGGTGATACAGCCGACCGGGAACACATTGGCGCTGCCTTCTTCTTTGGCTTTACTGGTGATGTATCTGGTGATGGCCAGGTTGTCGTTGACCGGGCTGGTGTTCGGCATGCACACGACCGAAGTGACCCCGCCGGCTGCAGCGGCGCGGGTGCCGGAGACGATATCCTCTTTGTACTCAAGGCCGGGATCGCGCAGGTGAACGTGCATATCGATCAGCCCCGGGGTCACAATCAGCCCCGCAGCATTGATCACTTCAGCATCTCCGGCATCAATATTCGAAGCCAGTTCGGCAATCTTGCCGTCAACGATCAGGACGTCGAGCTTTTCATCAATTTTGTTGACGGGGTCTACGACCCGACCTGATTTGATCAGTAGTTTCATTCTCTTCACCTCGTACTTGAGATTTAGTCGTTCTGGAGTTGTTCACCGCCGGCCACCAGATAGAGCAATGCCATGCGTACCGCGACGCCGTTTTCGACCTGGTCAAGAATGACATTCTGCGGTCCATCGGCAACCGCGGTGGACAATTCAACGCCACGATTGATCGGGCCCGGGTGCATGACGATGGCATCCTTTTTGGCCAACTTCAGCTTGTCCTCATTGAGGCCAAAATAGCGAGAATATTCGCGGACTGAAGGGATCAGCGGTGCTCCCTGCCGCTCGCGCTGGATCCGCAGCATCATCACTACGTCGGCGTCGCGAATGGCGTCTTCAAGATTCCGGTGAACCTCGCAACCCAGTTTTTCGATGCCCGGTGGCAGCATGGTGCCGGGACCGGCAAGGCGGACCTTCGCACCCAGTCTGCTCAGACAATAGATATTCGATCGAACCACCCGGCTATGGGTGATATCGCCGACGATCGCAACGGTCAGGCCGGCAATTTTGCCCTTGTGCTGACGAATGGTAAAAGCGTCCAGCAGGGCCTGGCTCGGATGTTCGTGCATACCGTCGCCGGCATTGACCACCGAGCAGTCCAGCCTTTCGGCCAGGTAGCGACAGGCACCCGATGCGTTATGGCGCATGACGATGATATCAGGATGCATGGCTTCGATGTTCTTCGCAGTATCTTCCAGGGTCTCCCCTTTGACCACCGAAGACCCAGAAGCGCTGATGTTGATGGTGTCCGCGGAGAGTCGTTTGCCGGCGACCTCGAAGGAGGTCCGGGTCCGGGTGCTGGCCTCGAAGAACAGGTTGACAATCGTTTTGCCGCGCAAGGTAGGAACCTTCTTGATGTCGCGGGTGTTGATCTCCTTGAAGCTGTCGGCCGTATCAAGGATGAAGGTGAGCTCCTCGGCACTCAGGTGTTCGATGCCGAGAATATGTTTGTGCTGGAAATTCATCTCTCTCCTCCGTTATTTAATCAGACTGACTGATTGGGGAACATCATGTTCGTCAAATTCCACTTCGATCTGCTCACCGCGGGATGTGGGGAGATTTCTGCCGATATAGTCGGGTCGGATCGGCAGCTCACGGTGACCACGATCGATCAGGATCGCCAGCTGAATCGTGCGGGGGCGACCGAGATCAACCAGGGCATCCATCGCGGCGCGGATCGTGCGGCCGGTGAAAAGGACATCATCCACCAGCACCACCTGCTTCTCACCGAGTGGGAAACGGATATCGGTCTTGCCGACCGTAAGGTTGCCGCGCGTACCGAGATCGTCGCGGTACATGGTGATATCGATTGTCCCCAGCGGCACCATGACCCCCTCGATTTCGGCGATCTTTTTCTGCAGCTCCGCTGCCAGGTAATCGCCCCCGGTGCGGATTCCGACAAGGACCAGATCTTCGGTGCCCCGATTGCGTTCAAGAATCTCATGGGCGATCCGGGTCAGTGCTCGCTTGATTCCAGTAGAGTCAAGAATTTCAATGGGTTGGCCTGACATCTGTTTACCTCCAACAGTTTCCGGGCATAAAAAAAAGCACCTGATACGCCGGTGCGTACAGATACTTTTGGATTTTTTTTTGGTTTTGTCGTGCCATCGGTTATGCCCTTGTTAACCTCTCGGGTTAAATTAAAGGGGTGGACGAAGCATCAAATTTGTTCTGCGGAACTTAGCAGTTGCCGCCCGGGAAAGTCAACCGTCTTTTCACCTCAACCGGGCAGTAAGTATCAGTTGCTTTAATCTATCAAGCGTCCGATCCGTTCAAAACGCGGAAAATTACGCTGTGAATCCCAGGACCAGTACTTGATGAACGCCAGCCCTTTGATTTTGGAGCGTTGGACGAACCCCCAGAAACGACTGTCGTAGGAGAAATCACGGTTATCACCCATGACGAAGTAGTTCCCTTCCGGGACCTTGAGGGGACCGGTAAAATCGCGGGGACCGGCAACGGCCGGAACGGTCTCGGGATCTTTGTGAACTTCCTGCTCCAGCAGAAACGGTTGGCCATTGACGAAAACCTGCTTGTTCTTGACCTCGACCACATCGCCCGGGATACCAACCACCCGCTTGATAAAATCGCGTCGCTGAAAATAGGACTTGCCCTCATCCTCAGGGAATTCAAAGACGATAACGTCTCCCCGTTCCGGCTGGCGCAGGGCCAGGAAGCGGCTATCGGTGAAAGGGATGTGGGTTCCGTAAATAAACTTGTTGACCAGCAGATGGTCGCCGATCAACAGGGTGTCAAGCATCGAACCGGAAGGTATTTTGAACGCCTGAAACAAAAAGGTACGGATGATCAGTGCCAGAATAACCGCAACGATCAGCGCCTCCGACCATTCGCGATACCAGGGTTTTTTAGCCATGACAGTCCCTACTCCTTGACTTTAAGAATGGCGAGAAATGCATCCTGCGGCAATTCTACGCTGACGACCTGTTTCATCCGTTTTTTGCCGGCTTTCTGTTTTTCCAGCAGTTTTCTTTTCCGGGTGATATCGCCGCCGTAACATTTGGCGGTGACATCTTTGCGTAGCGCCTTGACCGTAGAACGGGCAATGACCTTATTGCCGATCGCGGCCTGGATGGCGACTTCATACTGCTGACGGGGGATGAATTCCTTCATCTTCGAAACCAGTTCACGGCCGCGGAACTGGGCCTTGTCACGGTGAACGATCAGTGACAGGGCATCGACCAGGTCACCGTTGATCAGGACGTTCAGGCGGACCAGCTGACTTTCTCTGAAATCGAGGTGCTCATAATCGAGTGATGCATAGCCGCGGGTGATCGACTTCAGACGATCAAAGAAATCGAGAACGATTTCGTTTAGTGGCAGTTCATAAATCACCATGACCCGGTTCGCGGTCAGGTATTTCAGTTCGCGCTGAATACCGCGTTTTTCGATACAGAGATTGAGAACCGCTCCGACATATTCATTCGGGACATGAATAGACGCCAGGACAAAGGGTTCTTCGATCCTTTCAATAAGCTGAACATCCGGTAACATGTTGGCGCTCTCGACTTCCAGCAGGTCACCCTTGGTCGTGGTCACCCGGTAGACGACGGTTGGCGCAGTAGTAATCAGTTCAACGTCAAACTCCCGTTCCAGACGCTCCTGGATGATCTCCATGTGCAGCAGGCCGAGGAATCCGCAGCGGAAGCCGAAGCCCAGGGCCAGCGAATTTTCCGGTTCAAAAGAGAAGGCCGCATCGTTCAGGCGCAACTTTTCCAGGGCATCCCGCAATGCGTCGTACTCACCGGAATCGATCGGGTAGAGGCCTGAGAAGACCATCGGTTTGACTTCCTGGTAGCCGGGCAGAGGCTTGTCTGCCGGTGCGTGCAGGTGGGTAATGGTGTCTCCGACCTTGGCATCCTCGACAACTTTGATCCCCGCTATGACAAAACCGACCTCCCCTGCCCCCAGTTCAGGCAGGTTCAACGGGTGGGGGTTGAAAGCGCCGACCTTCTGCACCTCGTAGACACCACGGGTTGCCATCAGCTGGATCTTGTCACCTTTCTTGATCACCCCGTCCATTACCCTGACCAGCATAACGACCCCCTGGTAAGAGTCATACCAGGAATCGAAGGTCAGGGCTTTCAGTGGTGCGTTGCGATCACCGCCCGGAGCAGGAACCCGCTGTACGATTGCTTCGAGGATATCCTCGATGCCCAGTCCATCCTTGGCGCTGGCCATGATCGCATCGCTGGTGTCGATACCGATAATATCTTCAACTTCCTGTTTGACCCGTTCCGGATCGGCACTCGGCAGATCGATCTTGTTGAGAACCGGAAATATTTCCAGGTCCTGATCAAGAGCCATGTAAACATTGGCCAGCGTCTGTGCCTCAACGCCCTGTGCGGCATCTATCACCAGCATCGCTCCTTCACAGGCGGACAGGGAGCGGCTGACCTCATAAGAGAAGTCGACATGCCCAGGAGTATCAATCAGGTTCAACAGGTAGGTATTCCCGTCCCTTGCGGTATAGTTCAGCCGCACCGCCTGAGCCTTGATGGTAATGCCCCGTTCCTTCTCCAGTTCCATCTTGTCGAGATACTGATTGGACTTTTCCCGATCAGTCAGGGCACCGGTCGCTTCCAGGAGACGGTCTGCAAGTGTCGACTTGCCGTGGTCAATATGGGCGATAATGGAAAAATTACGAATCTGTTGCTGGTTCATTTAGACCTGTACGGAAAAATTGATCGGCAATAATACGCCGGCAGTTAAAAACTGCTGATTTTAGCTCGGCGACGCGCTTATTGTAAAGCACAAAGGACTTAGCCTCCCGTAAAAGTCATAAGGACCTATTTCAGACCAGGGAATTGCTGTCGCATATTTACGAAAAGCAAATGATAATCGCTTGTTTGCCCGATTGGGACTGTGTTATATAAGAAACTTCGGTCAACTCAAATATTTATTTGGTGGTTTTGCACTGCACGGAGCATCACAATGAAACGCGGCAAAAACGAGCCAATTGAACTCATCTGTCTGAAATGCCGTTATACCGAAATTGTTTATCTGCCTATCGATGACCTTCCGCGGTGTCCCAAGTGTAATACACCGATGTCGATTTCCGAACTGCTCGATGAAGGTAAATCCTACTGAATCTCGTTGTCGGCAGCTTGCCGATGCCACTACTATCCCATTTTATAAGGAGGTTAACCATGAAGAAGCTTACTCTGTTGATCGGCTGCCTGATGGCACTGATGTTCACTCTGCCCGGTTTTGCCGTTTCGGGCACCCTGGAAGAAATAATGGATCGCGGCACTCTGCGGGTCGGCATGGAGCCTGGCTACATGCCTTTTGAGCTGACCAACAAAAAAGGTGAAATAATCGGCTTCGATGTTGATGTGGCAAAACGTATGGCCAAAGCCATGGGCGTCAAGCTGGAGCTGGTCAGTACTGCCTGGGATGGTATCATTCCTGCCCTGCTCACCAAGAAATTTGACATTCTGATGTCCGGTATGACCCTGACTCAGGAACGCAACATGAAAATCAACTTTGCGGATCCCTACATCGTTATCGGTCAGTCTATCCTGCTGAAGAAAAGCCTGGAAGGCAAAGTCAACTCCTACAAGGATCTGAACGATCCTAAATACACTGTTGCCTCAAAACTCGGTACCACCGGGGAGCAGGCGACCAAGCGGATGATCCCCAGGGCCAAGTACATCTCCTACGAGACTGAGCAGGAAGGCGTTCTTGAGTTGTCCAACGGCAAAATCGATGCATTTGTTTACGATGTTCCCTTTAATGTGGTTGCCTTCGCCCAGCATGGTAAAGGCAAGATGGTTCACCTGGACCAGTCTTTTACTTATGAGCCCCTGGCTTGGGCAGTCCGCAAAGGCGACTATGATTTCATTAACTGGCTCAATAACTTCTCGAACCAGATCAAGAATGACGGCACCTACGACAAGATCTACGCCAAATGGTTCAAGGACGACGCCTGGCAGAAAGACCTGCAATAACCTATTCGGAAGGATCTGACGATTGTTAGCCACACAACGACTGTGGCCCTGGAAGCTTTTGCTTGCGGTCATCCTGATCGGGATGGCCGCAGGCATCTGGGGGGCCGTTAATCGCATCGATTATACTTGGCGCTGGAACCGGGTTCCGGACTATTTTTTCTATATCGATGAAGAGTCCCGCCAGATTCCCTTCGACGGCCGGGTCAAAAGTATCATCGAGAATGGGGATGTTACCACCGTCGCCCTGCTCTCAGAAACCGGAGAGACCGTCCAGGTAGCAATCGAAACTGAAACATTGCGGGTCACCGAAGGGGAAGAGCTCTTCGAAGGAGACATCGTCGGCTTTGCCAGCGAATGGAGCCTCGGCCCATTAATGACCGGCCTGTGGACCACCCTGTGGCTTTCCGGCGGTGCCAGTGTCCTTGCGCTTATCATCGGAATGCTCACCGGTTTGGCCCGGATTTCGCGCAACTATACTTTGCGGGGCCTGTCGGCCCTCTATGTGGAGTTCATCCGCGGAACCCCCTTGCTGGTTCAGATTTTCATTGCTTACTTCTTTATCGGCACCGTTTTCGATCTGAGCCGGAATGTCGCCGGTATGGGCGCCCTGGCTATTTTTGCCGGTGCCTATGTCGCGGAAATCGTCCGGGCAGGCATTCAGTCGATCTCAAAGGGTCAGATGGAGGCCGCGCGTTCCCTGGGTATGAACCTGATTCAGGCGATGGTCTATATCGTCCTGCCGCAAGCCTTCAAGCGGATACTACCGCCCCTTTCAGGGCAGTTTATCAGTCTGATCAAGGACTCGTCACTGGTCTCGGTCATCGCCATAACCGACCTGACCAAATCGGGTCGTGAGATTATTACCAGCACCTTTGCCACCTTCGAGATCTGGCTGACGGTTGCGGCCATGTACCTGATCGTCACTTCGGTTCTGTCGCAACTGGTGTTCTACATGGAACGGAGGCTCGCTGTCAGTGATTAAAGCAACCAATGTGACCAAGATATTTACCGGCCGTGGACAGACCGTCCGAGCTGTAGATGGCGTCTGTGCTGAGGTTGCCCAGGGAGAAGTTGTTGTCGTCATCGGCCCCTCCGGTTCGGGAAAATCGACATTTCTGCGCTGCATCAACGGCCTGGAGCAGTTTAATGCGGGCAGCATCGTTATTGACGGCGTCGACCTGGCAAACAAAAAGACCGACATCAACAAGGTCCGTGCTGAAGTCGGCATGGTGTTTCAGCAGTTCAATCTTTTTCCTCACAAGACCGTTCTGGAAAACATCACCCTGGCGCAAAAAATCGTCCGCAAGCGTGACCGGGCCGCCGCTGAGGCCAAAGCCCGCCAGCTGTTGGTCAAGGTCGGCATCGCTGAAAAAGAGATGGAATATCCGTCCCGGCTGTCCGGCGGGCAACAGCAACGGGTCGCTATCGCCCGTGCCCTGGCGATGGATCCGAAAATCATGCTGTTTGATGAGCCGACCAGCGCTCTTGACCCTGAAATGGTCGGCGAAGTCCTCGACGTCATGAAGCAACTGGCCCGAGAAGGGATGACGATGGTCGTCGTGACCCACGAAATGGGTTTTGCCCGCGAAGTGGCCGATCGGGTCATCTTCATGGATGAAGGGAAGCTGGTCGAAGAAGGTACGCCGGAGCATTTCTTCACCGAACCTCGGGAAGAGCGTGCGAAACTGTTCCTCAAGCAGGTTCTCTAAACTTACAATCGATATGATTCCAGGGGCGCCTGTCGGCGCCCTTTTTTATGTATGGATCACAATTTAATAGAGACTTTTCCATGATATGGGCCTTGTTTTAACCACCCCATCATCTATCTTTGCGCCAATGACTAGAGATCACACAACCCGAAAACAGAATCTCCGCCGAGGGGCCGCTGCTGCATGGCCGATCTGCCTCGGTTATCTCCCTATCGGCCTGGCTCTTGGCATGCTGGCGCAACAGGCCGGTCTCCCCTGGTGGGCGGTGGCGATGATGTCGGTAATGGTGTTCGCCGGCAGCGCCCAGTTTATCTGTGTTGCTATGCTGGCTGCCAACGCTTCATTGCCTGCAATCATCCTGACAACATTCGTTGTCAACCTTCGCCATACCCTGATGAGCTCGGCTCTGGCCGTCTACCTTGCCGGTGTGAGCCGGCGTTTTCTCGTCTTTTATTCCTATGGGATTACCGATGAGAGTTTCGCCGTCAATATGACCCGCTTTCGCTCTGGCGACTGGAACCGCTGGCAGGCACTGACCGTTAACCAGTTGGCCAATTCAGTCTGGATCCTGGCGACAATTACTGGAGCTCTGGTTGGCCAATTGGTCCCCAAAGGAGCCTTCGGAATCGATTACGCGCTCACCGGCATGTTTATCTGTCTGTTGGTTTTTCAGCTCCAGGGGCGCATCTATGTCGTGACGGGATTGATCTCTGCGGCGATAGCCGTCGCGTGGTACCTGCTGGTTCCCGGTGATTCCTATATCGTCGGTGCCTCGATCTGCGCTGCGACCCTTGGATACCTGCTCAAGCGGCGCTACCGGAGGCAGAAATGACTTTTAGCGACTATCTGTTTTTGTTTGGTGGCATGGGATTGGTGACATACCTCCCGCGTAGCCTGCCCCTGCTCTACCTCGCCCACAAAAAGATGCCGCAGTGGCTGATCGACTGGCTCGGTCTGATTCCGGTGGCAATCTTGAGTGCGCTGCTGGCCCCCACGCTTTTGACTGACGCGGCAAGTCGCAGTTTTGTTTTCGGGAAGCCGGAACTGCTGGTGGCAATTCCGACATTGATCTTTGCCTTGAAAACCCGTAGTCTCGGCTGCACTGTTCTCATCGGCATGGCGCTCTACTGGCTGGCCGGTGTCTTGATCTGACGGAGCGTAGAGATGAAAAAACTAACTGGAAAGCAGGCCCGATACTTGCGCGGTCTCGGACATCACTTGAACCCGGTGGTCATGATTGGCAAGGAAGAGGTCAGTGCCGCAGTCCTGGCCGCGACGGAAGAAGCTCTTGTCGCACACGAGCTGATCAAGGTCAGGCTTCAGGAAGGTTGCCTGTCCGAGCGTAAAAATGTCGCCGAAGAACTGGCCGCGGCAACCGGTGCGGCGGTCGCCCAGATTCTCGGCAGTACGATTCTTCTTTACCGCCCGACTGAAGAGAAAAAGATCAATCTGCCTGGTTAATCCTGCCGAGAGTCAGCCATACACTCCCCAGAAAAGCTACAAATCCGGTTTTTTCCGCGTTGTTTGGCCCGGTACATGGCGATATCCGCCTGCTTCCAGAGAATATCCGCGTCCTGCTCCTCATCTGTGGAGACACTGAACCCGATACTCGCGCCGATATGACATTGTCGTCCGCTGATCTGAAATGGCAGCTGCAGGCTTTTGAGTATTTTTTCGGCAAGATGGTTCGCAACGTCCGCGTGTTCGACCCGGGACAGGATGATACTGAACTCGTCACCACCGGTCCGAGCCACGGTATCAGTGGAACGGACACTATGCTGCAGTCGTTCAGCGACCATGCAGAGCAGTTTGTCTCCCCCCTGGTGGCCGAAGGTGTCGTTGATCTGCTTGAAACCATCCAGGTCTACCACCATCAGCGCAAAGTGATCCCCTTCGCGGCGGGAGAGATGCAGCAAATCATTGAGCTGGTCTACAAACAGCGCTCGACTGGTCAAGCCCGTCAGATTGTCGAAAAAGGCCATCTTCTCTAGCTCATCCTGGTGGCTCTGCTGACGGTTGCGGTTGCGATAGAACAGGAAGGAAATAAGCAGAGAGGCGAAAAAGGCAAGACCGAGAAAGATCCATTTGAACTTTTCCAATCCGGAAAACCTGGCCGAAAGACGTTCAGCGGGGACATGCGAGATGATTTTCCACTGAACGTCGGGTGCCACCACCTGAGGAGGGGCTAAGTCCCTGGCTCTGGTTTTCTGGTAAGAGTTGCTGAAAACAGATTGCAGGTCGATTGTCGAAAATGTGAACAGACCATCCTCGGTGATGAGTTGCCCTTTCCGGGTCGGTTGCATCTGCACCCAACTCTCCGGATAGTCCCTGTAGAACAGCCTCTCCCTCCGCTCTTCAATCATGGACCCCCACTCGTCGTCGGGGTTCTCCGCAACAAGCCAGTAACCGGCCTTGTTGACCAGCATCAGCGAGCCGGATACTTTGTCGGACATTCGCCGCAGAACATCAGTAATTTCGCTGGCAAGATAGCTGATCACCAGTGATCCGCGCCAACGCTCATGGATATCATAGACAGGGGTGATGAACCTGATGATCGGACGGTAGGGAACTTCGATCTGACCCTGATCGATATTAAGTTCCATCGGCGAGATGTAAACAGTCCCCCGCTCAAGAGGGTAGATTCCCTTCAGGTCATTGCGCTTGTCCTTGTCCTGCTCCTGCAGGAAGGCAACCGGAATGTCTCCATCCCAGCCGATCCGAAATGCCTCATGCCCGGTCTCATCCAGCAGGCGCAGATAATAATAAGCCGGTCGTACAGAGAGTAAACCGGCATATTCCCTGATCAGTTCCTGCAACTCGTCCGGCTGGTCGGTTTCCAGCCAGGCGGCCAAAGCGTTCTGTTGCGAAAACCATTGCAGATCATAAAAAATGTGATCCATGCTGTCTGAAATCTTTGACTGATACAGTTCGACAAAGCGCTGTTCGTCATCTTCGATATGCGAAATCAACGTTGCATATTCATTTTGAGACCAGAGATAGATGATTGTGACTGAGAAGAGATACAGAATTAACAGGGGGAACCAGAACCAGCGCCAGGCAGGACTTAAGGTGAGATATAGATTCTTTCCACCGGACTTTTGGTCGCTGATCATTTCTGAAAATATCCCCCGGGGGAGAGGGTTTAGTAAAGATTTGTCCCTTATAAGAATAACTGAAAAAGGAAATATTACCACTTAGCCGGAGAATTAGGAGTTCCCCAGGGGGGCGCGATTATAGGTCGAAAAAACCGGGCGGACAGTCAAATTGTCCGCCCGGCGAATCATGATGCTGATGAGATCTGCTGTACGACTGATATTTCATCGGTCGAAAAGACCCGGTCAATATCAAGAATGATCAGGAACTGGTCGTCCTGTTTACCCATACCGCGGATAAATTCACTATTGAGGCGGGTGCCGATGCGCGGGGCCGGCTCGATCTGGCTGTCATCAAGTTCCAGCACCTCTTCCACCGAATCGACCATGGCACCGACGATAATGTTTTCTTCGTTGAGCAGGACATCCATCACGACAATACAGGTCGTTTGACTGGATTCAGCTTTATCCATGCCGAATTTCAGACGCAAGTCGATGACCGGGACCACGCTGCCGCGCAGATTAATGACCCCGAGCATGAACTCCGGGCACTGCGGCACCTTGGTAACTGCGCGCAGGTCGACAATCTCCCGGGTCTTCAGGACATCAACGGCAAACTTGTCGCCGTCCAGTTTGAACGTCAAATATTCCATCACATCCTCCCGAGCTTAGAAGCGCTAAAACTCGTTGTCCAGGGTGTCGGTGCTGTTCTCAAGTGAGATCTCTGCACCGGCCGAGCCAGTTTCGGCTTTGCTGGCAAGCCGCTTCTGCTGCGTCTCATCATCGACATCCTGCTGCGGAAAAGGGACTGAACGGGCCAGCCCGACAATATTTGCAGCAGGCTCTTTGACGAGTTTCTTCTGTTGCTCGTTAAGTTTGAAAAAAGAGATGATCTCTTCCAGGCTTTCCGCCTGGCTCGACAGTTCTTCAGCCGTGGACGCCATCTCTTCAGAGGAGGAAGCATTCTGCTGGATGACCATGTCGAGCTGTTGAATTGATTTGCCGATCTGGTCAGCGCCGGAATCCTGTTCTTTGCTTGCGGCGCTGATCTCCTGAACCAGCTCTGCGGTCTTGCGAATGTTCGTGACAATGACTTCAAGTAGCTTCCCGGCTTTTTCCGCGACATCGACGCTGGAAACGGACAGCGTGCTGATTTCACCGGCAGCAATCTGGCTGCGCTCAGCTAATTTGCGGACTTCGGCCGCGACCACGGCGAAGCCTTTGCCGTGTTCGCCGGCACGGGCAGCCTCGATGGCAGCGTTGAGCGCAAGCAGATTGGTCTGGCGGGAAATCTCTTCAACGATCGTGATCTTGTTGGCAATTTCGCGCATCGCCGCCAGGGTGTCTTCCACTGCCTTGCCCCCCTCTTCCGCATCCTGCGCAGTCTTGTTGGCGATGCCTTCGGTCTGCTCCGCATTGTCCGCATTCTGGCGGATGTTTGCCGTCATCTCTTCAATGGAGGCCGAGGCTTCTTCTGCGGAGGCTGCCTGTTCGGTGGCGCCCTGAGACATCTCCTGGGATGCACTGCTCATCGCCAGGCTGCCGGAAGAGACGTTTCCAGAAGCCAGCTTCACATTACTGATAACGTCGGTGAGCCGTTCCAGCATCTCTTTTAATGACAGGCTCAGGATGTCTTCGGATGAGCGTTCCCTGATTTTCACTTTCAGGTTGCCCGCCGCTATTTCGCCGGCAACCGCAGCAACCTCGCGGTTGGAGACAGCAATCTCCTTCATCGCGCCGAGTAACAAGCCCATTTCGTCTTGGCGTGAATCATCGATCTGCATATCAAGTTTGCCAACGGCCAGGTCCCGGGCGATCTTTACCGAACTGTCGAGTGGACCAACGATGCTCCGGGTGATGAACCAGGTAATCAGGATTCCGATCAACAGGGCGGCCGCCCCGAGGACAATCTGCAGGTTCTTGACATTCTTGGACGCACTCATGATCGCGTTGCTGCTGCTGGTAATTTCATCCACCTGTTGCTGGACGAAATAGTCCATCTGTTCCTTCAGCTTGAGGGCGTCGGCATCAAAAGTAACCATAATCCGGTTGCCGGCTTCCGTCCCCTCTTCAATGTAGGCATTTGCCATCCGTTCGCCGTCCTCGACGAACGTATTAAAGTCGGATTCGATGCCAGCGAGGGTCTGCAGCGAAGCCTGATCGTTCTCCACGCCATACATCGCCTTGAACTTATCCAGGCCGGTCCGAAAGGCTTCTTCATTGGCAACCGCCTCAGAGATCGGTTCATGTGTTCTGGTGGCTGAGGCGTCGGTCAGGAACTGCTGAACCTGGATGACGTTGTAGGACATCTGTTCGGCGAGCAGCGTAAATGGCAGACTTTCACTGGTGACGTGCTCGGTCTTCTGTTCCACCGTGTTCAGTGAAATAAACGTGCTGATGACGGCAACCAGCATCAGGGTCAGAATCAGGCCAAAGCCAAATCCCAAGCGACTTCCGACTTTCATGTTTTGTAATGACATAGAACCAATCCCCTGTTGAAATTGTCCGGTAGAGACAAAAGGCGTTTAACTTTAAATAATAAAAATTAAGCAAATCTCATTCCACGTCCAGGGGGATATTATAAAATTTTAAAATAAAAAACAACCAATTTAAAAAGCAACTTCACAATCTGTTGTGATAATTCAGATCATGAGCGTCGAGAGGTCACCTGGTCATACACGTTCAAACGGCTCATAAAGCCGCTTATATTCATCTTGGGCGTACCTGTCGGTCATGCTGGCTATGTAGTCACAGATGACCCGCTCGATGCCGAAACGCTCGAAACGCTGCTGATGTCGCTCAGGCAGAAGACTCGGGTTATCCAGATAATTTTCAAATAACAGGGTCAGAAAACGCTCTGCCTTGACCCGCATCCGCTCAACCTTGTGGTGCCGATAGAGTTTTTCCAACAGAAACTGCTTCAATTCACCATTAAGTTCGGTCATTTCACGACTTAAACTGACTGTGCTGGTCTGCTGCGTACGGACATCCTCCAGGGTTCTGATGCCGCTGTCTGCTATGCGTGACTGGGTTGTTTCGACCAGGTCATGTATCAGCCGGCCGATCAGGTGGCTGATGGTCTGCAACACATGTCGTTTCTGGTCAATCCCGGGGTAGGTCTCAGCTATCATCCGGTACGTCTGCTGCCAGAAGTCAACTCCGGAAAGCTCATCCAGGCGGATATAGCCTGCCTTGAGCCCATCATCTATATCGTGATTGTTGTAGGCAATTTCGTCCGCAAGGTCGATGATCTGCGCTTCCAGGGTCGGTTGCAGCTCCGGACCAAACCGCTTGATGGCGCAATCGTCGGCCTTGTCGTAGTCGGTGGAGTGCTTGATGATCCCTTCGCGGGTTTCCCAGCTGAGATTCAGCCCGTCAAATCCGGGGTAGCGCTGCTCAAGGGTTTCCACGATGCGTAAGGATTGGCGGTTATGCTCAAATCCGCCGTAGGATCCCATCAGCAGGTCAAGAACGTGTTCCCCGGTATGGCCGAAAGGGGTATGGCCGAGATCATGCGCCAGCGCCAGCGCTTCAACCAGGTCTTCGTTAAGTCCGAGAGCCCGGGCAATGCCACGGGCAATCTGAGCCACTTCCAGAGAATGAGTCAGCCGGGTCCGGTAATAATCCCCCTCATGGTTAACGAAGACCTGGGTTTTATATTCGAGCCGGCGAAAGGCTGCGCAGTGGATGATCCTGTCGCGGTCCCGTTCATACATCAGCCGATCATCCTTGTACGGCTCGTAAAATTCACGCCCCCTGCTCGCTTCGCTCTTGGCCGCGTACCCGGCAAGTTCTGTCCGTCTCATACCGTCTCCTGATTCTCCGGGAAATCCGTCCTCTCCCCTTTTTAGCCAGCCGCCAATATGTTATAGATACCACTTATTTGCAGGTTAGACCCCAATAGTGACAGAATAAGGCACTCCAAGGAAGCAGATGCGCATAATCAGTGGCAGCGCCCGAGGGCGCAGATTGGCAGAATTCACCGGGACCCAGGTCAGGCCGACCTCTGATCGGGCCCGTGAGGCCCTGTTCAGCCTCCTGTTCAGTCGCCTGGGAAACTTTTCCGGCCTGTCTGTGCTGGAGCTTTTCGCCGGAAGTGGCGCCATGTCCCTCGAAGCGATCAGTCGCCACGCACTGTCTGCCGTCCTGGTCGACTCAAGCCCCGATGCGATCAAGCTGATTGAAGAGAACGTCCGGCGCTGCAAATTTCAAGATCAGGTCACCGTTCTCCGCCTGGATGCCCGCAAAGGACTGTCCGGAGTCGTTCACCAGGGTCCCTACGATCTGATTTTCATGGATCCGCCTTATGGAAAAAACCTGATTCCCCAGGTCCTGAATGAAATTGATTGCTTGAATCTGCTGAGTGTTGGTGGAATAATCTGCGCCGAAAGTGAAACGGAGTTCAGTCCCGCCGATACCGGCAGCCTGGAATGCTTTGACTCACGGCGCTACGGCGGCAGTGCCATCCACCTGTTCCGCACCCGTGAAACGATTGAGGATCAGTCATGAATCGACATATCGCCATCTATCCCGGTTCCTTCGACCCGTTCACCAATGGTCATATGGATATCGTAAAGCGTGGGCTTGAAATATTTGATACCGTGGTGATTGCTGTCGCCAGAAATTCCGAAAAGGATAGTCTGTTCAGTGTCAATGAACGGACCGAGATGATCACCGAACTGGTCAATAATAATCCGCGGGTTCAGGTTGAGTCGTTTGACGGGTTGTTGGTCGATTATGTTACCGCCAAGGAGGCCCGGGTGATTCTGCGGGGGCTGCGCGCAGTCACCGACTTTGAATTCGAATTTCAACTGGCACAGATGAACCACACAGTCTGCGAGCAGGTTGAAACCCTCTTCATGATGACGTCACCAGCATGTGCCTATCTGAGTTCTTCGATCGTCAAAGAGGTCGGCAGGCTGGGTGGCGATATCAGCAGCTTTGTGCCGAAGCTGGTTGCGGAAAAGCTCCTTGAGAAGTTCAACCAGGCGGACTGATCATCTGACCGGGTCTTCGTTCCACCCTTCAAGCTGGTCGACCAGATGATCGAGTGCTCTGAGCACGACCGCTTCGAGCTGCGCACCTTTTTCGGCCGTGGCTTTGGAGGGATCACCCCAGACTCCGCCCGGCCAGAACTTTCTTTTATTGCGGACCAGAATTCCGGTAGGGAATGTCGGAAATTCTCGCGGCGCTGTTCCCTTGACCAGATGTGGATGCGAATGCAGCATCCGCGAGGTTTCAATCTCCCCCGCATGTGAATCCCCTTCCGTTTCGATCAGGTGTGCCCCTTCCCGCGATGCCAGCATGTATTCGGTCAGAACCGCGATCCGGATTCCCGGAAGCATCTCCAGCAACCTCTCCCCCGCGTCGGTCAGGGCAGCCATATGGGTGCCGCCTGCATGGCCGCTGAGAAGAACGAAGTTCATCAGTCCCTGCTGATGCAGCGACTTGACGATATCGGTGGTCAGCCGCTTTAGCGTCCCGGTGGTGATGGTAACGGTTCCCGGATGTTGTGACGAGGAGCGGCAGACGCCGTAGTGTACCGGCGGAGCGATAAAGATGGAACGCTGCTGAGACAGCTGCCGTCCAACTTCCATGGCGTGCAGAGTGTCGGTATCGAGGGGCAGGTGGGATCCATGTTCTTCGGTGGATCCGAACGGAATCAGAACCGTTCGGGTCTGCTCCAGACCGGCGACAAATTCCGCCATGGTCATATCGGCGATGATCATGGGCGCTCCTAGAGGACAGAGAGAAAATGGTGGGTCTGTGGGATGATTCGCACCGCTGGATGAATAGCAGCAACCTGAGCCTGCATCTCCAGTAGCTGAGCAGCAGACAGCTTGATTCCTGCAGTCGTTGTGACCGGCTGCAGGATCAACGGGACCTCGGGCGCTGTTTCGCTTAACAGCCGGGCGGTCGTTCGCAGTTCTTCGTCGGGGGTCTTCTCACTGACCACAGCTTTGACAAAACAGTTCCGGGTCCTGGCCAATCGTAGAAACTCGTTGTGATTGTCCCACAGCGGGAGGGCACCGGTGACCGAGGGCAGTTTGATGTCCATCGAGATCCAGTCAAGGTGCGAAAGCACGCGTTGCAGTTCGGCGACCATGGTGCCGTTGGTCTCAAGGTAGATCGGCAGATAGCGGCGCAGGACCGGCAGCCATTCTTCAAGCACATCGACCTGAACCAGAGGTTCTCCCCCGGTCATGCTGAGGGAGTGATGGGCTCCGGGCAACCGCTCGAGCCACGATTTCAAGCGCTCGAGCAGCAGTTCCAGGGAGACGGGGTTCGTCACCGCCTCAAATGCGGCGCAGCCGGGCCGGGTCTCAATGAGACACTGGTCCTGCTTGGCAAAGGGCGTGTCACAGTAAGCACAGTCCAGGTTGCACCAGGCCAGTCGCACAAAAACCTGCCGGTGGCCGACCAGAACCCCCTCCCCCTGTATCGAGGAAAAAACTTCAATCAGTTCAGCTTTGGGTGTAGCTGGCGCAGGCATTATCCGATTCCCAGACGGTGATCCGCTCAACGATGACATCAATTCCAGTCAGTTCTTCGGACAGAGCTTCGAAAATATAGCGGGCAATATGCTCGGAAGACGGGCTGACCCCCTTGAACATGTCGAGATCATTGAGATACTTGTGATCGAGTCGATCCATGATTTCATTGGTTTTTTTCTTCAGCAGCTTGAAATCAATACCAAGCCCGGCATTGTCCAGTTGGTCGGTCTGGACAGTCACTTCGATCTTCCAGTTGTGGCCGTGCAGGTTTTCGCAGTCACCCTGATAGTTCAGCAGGTTATGAGCGGCGGCAAAGTGCGTTTGTATGGTCAGGTGATACATGTAACGGTTCCTCCGGTTCAGTAATTCTGGGTATCATCCTCATGCTGCGGGGCCTTGTTGCCGGCAACAGAGTATTCTTCATTGG
This sequence comes from Desulfuromonas sp., assembly GCA_002869695.1. Lineage (GTDB taxonomy): Bacteria > Desulfobacterota > Desulfuromonadia > Desulfuromonadales > Geopsychrobacteraceae > BM509. The sequence continues at coordinate 27,533 of PKUD01000217.1, forward strand.
CCCAGCGGCCCAGATCGACCAGCCGACATTTTTCGGAACAAAAAGGACGCGATGGGTTTTCCTGCCAGAAGGTTTTCTGGCCGCAACGCGGGCACTTGATCTCTGTTCTCTTCATAAGAAGCATCATAACCGAAACACAGGCCCAGTGAAACATCTAGCCTGCGGCAGGAGAATATATTTGCCCAATCGGGAGAAGCAAACTATCGCCTGTCTGGAAAAAAGTACAGTAAAGAATTAAACCGCGTTGGGAAGAATCAATGATACCAGTCCTTGCGGGTCAAGGGCTGCCTGCTCCCCTGACGACCTGATTTTACCAGCAGTGTCTGGTACAGCCCTAATCTCCTGGTTTCGAATCCATAGGCTGACCCCGCCATATAAATCCGCCAGATGCGATAGATGACCGGCGACGTCAGCCTGATGGCCTCTTCCTGGTGGGACTCCAGCCGCCGGTACCAGTGACGCAGGGTCAGAGCATAGTGTTCACGCAGGCTTTCCACGTCACGTGTTTCGAAGCCGATCTCCTCCGCGACCCGCAGCGAGGTACTGATCGGTAAGAGTTCCCCGTCAGGAAACACATACTTGTCGATGAACGAGGCTCCCGTCTGGTGGGCCCTCCTGATCGTTTCGGTAATGCCATGATTGAGGAACACTCCGAACGGTTTTAGCAACTGATACGCCCGGTGGAAATACTCAGGCAGTTTCGTTTCACCGACATGTTCGAACATGCCGACACTGACAATTTTGTCGAACTGTCGTCCGAGTGGCACATCCCGGTAGTCGAGCACGTCGACCCGGCACCGTTCAGTCAATCCGGCTGCCCGGATACGCTCATTCGCAAGTTCAGCCTGAGGCGGGCTGAGGGTGATTCCGTATGCGTCAACTCCGTAGTTTTTTGCCGCATGGAGGATCAGCCCTCCCCAGCCGCAGCCGATATCGAGCAGTGTTTCGCCCTGCCGTAGGCGCAACTTGCGACAGAGGTAATCCAGTTTGTCAACTTGCGCCTGATCGAGACTGGTATCGGTTTCCTGGAAATAGGCACAGGAATACACCATGTTGCGATCGAGCCACAATTGGTAAAATTTGTTGGACACATTGTAATGGTACTGAACGGCCTGGGCATCGCGCTGTTTGCTGTGAGACCTCCCCCGGAGCTGAGGAGCTGCTTCTTTTTTCGTCAGGGCAAACCCTGGTAGCCGCAGCAGTTCGGAGACCAGCCGAAGTTTTTCCGCCATCTGCCACCTGCGGCCGAGCAGGAAGCCGGCCAGTTCAAAACAGCCTTCAAGTTCACCGTCAATATCGATATCGCCGTAAATAAAGGCTTCGCCCAACGAAAGTTCAGAAGGACGCCAGAACATGGTGCGCAACGCTCCGGGGGTGTTGATCCTGAGGGTAAAAACAGGCGAACCTTTACCATGTTGCCATTCGGCATCGTTCCACAGTCGAATCGCAAACGGGCGGCAGGGAATATCAGTAAATACCCGATCAAAAAAATCCAGACATTTCTGTGCCACAGGATCTGAGACTGATGATTGTTTGACAGGGAGTCCGTTCATTTAGCCACCTCCTTTAAGCATCAATTTCATAATAAATAGTCCAAAATCAGCAGATTTCAAGTCACAAAGCGGCCAAAAATCTGTTCCTGGACTGTTGTATCGTTAATGAGTAGAAGCATCTTCCGCCATCAGCTCACGGGAGAGCCGCCCGTGCGACCAAGCCTTGGCAGACCCCTGAGCTGTCGTTTGCCGACCAAAAAACAAGAGCCGCGCCCGTTTCAGGGCGCGGCTCAAGAGCAAATGAGATGCGGATCAGTTTAAACCAGAGGTGAGCGGCTAGTTGCAGGAGTCGCTCTGAGCTATTAATCACATCTACACAAGCGAACACTAATGGGAACGTTGAGGGTTGGCCTAGTTGAATTCAACCCTTCTGTTTTTAGCCCAAGCGATTTCATTTCTGTCGTTGGCAACCGGCATCTCTTCTCCATAGCTGATAATAGTAAGGCGTGATTTATCGATGCCCAGTGAAGCAAGGTAGTTCATTACGGTCATTGCCCGATTCTCTCCCAGTGACATGTTGTATTCATCCGAACCGCGATCATCGCAATGTCCTTCAATGCGAAGAGAATAGGTCGGATCTGACTTGAGCAATTTCGCATTTTTTTCAATCGAATCGATCGCAACAGGCGACAACTCATAAGAATCATAGGAAAAATAAACAGTCTCAAAGTCAATTCTTTCCAGCGTGAAGAGACCTGCCTCTTCCAGAGAAGCCTTTTCTTCAACGTTTACGGGAGGTGGCGAAGGTTCAACCTTGATCGGCTCATTGACCTCAACGGGTGTACTTACAGCGACATTCTCTGTCGGTACGTTTTTCTTCGCACAGCCCGTAAAGAGAACCAGGATGAGCAGCGTAGACATCACGTACAATAATCGTGGGACTTGTGGAATCATAAATGCCTCCTCTGATAGTTTTTTATCTCCCAGGCATGCCTTATTGATGCCTGGAATAGCGGTTCGAACGGAAAAACAAAAAACGCTCATCTGAATAACCGAAGATGAACGTTTAATAAGGGCATTGACGCGCCTGATGCCTTTATGAGACGACCTATCACTTCGGCAACCCGGCTGTCCTTTATTCAGGACCCGTGGCTTTGCGTCACCAGATTTCTCTGGTTTTGCCCTTATCGGAATTAGTAACTCTTAATTTGCGACTTATTCATCCGGTGCACGGATAGGATTAAAGGTTAACCGCCGCGCATTTATGCGTATTCTGAAAAACATGGGTATTCTCCTTTCTGAAGGTACAAATTTGTTAGCACGCAACCTGGAAAGACTAACGCAGCAGTCTTAACACAGCCCCGAAGACTTCAGGTAGAACGGTCATGTGATATTGCATCATTTCCTGTCTGGCAGACTCCAAATGGTGCAGGTAATACTGATCAGGGATCAACTGCATCCCCAACGAGATGGCCAGCAGAAGAGCAAAAACTGCAGATGATCTCGGCAGTGGTGTCGTTAAGCTGCTGCCAATCCGGGTTCTAAAGATGTCGTAGATGGAGATAATCCACACGAGAAGAGCAGCGGGAAAGAAGATGAGTGTGGCCAGAAGGATCAACTCAAATGCCCTGCTCACCGGGCTGAAGACAATGATTTCCCAGAATGGCCGTGCTGCAAGGAGGACAAAAAGCGAAAAAAGTCCAACTACCCCGATAAACAGATAAAGACTTCCTTTCCTGGGCTGGCCATTAAGAAACTGTCCCCATCCAGGGAAAATCAGGTTCGCCAACAGGGGGAGAATGTCGCGGTTAACACCGTTATCAGACTCATTGATAATCTTAATTGCCCTGTGGTAGGCATCGATTGCTCCGCCAAGCCAGAGGACAAGTCCGGTCAAAACGAAAACCATAACGGCAAAAATAAACAGCGGCATTTCAGCATAATATTGAACTGAGAGGCTTCGAACGGAATTCCACTGTAAAAAAATTGAAACCAGGAGCAATACAACAAGAATCTTGAACAGAGCAAGGACGATACCCAGCCGGTGGAGACCAAGATAAATATGGCCTCCACCACACACGATCATTGCAAGGCTGAATGAAAGAGCCGGGTTCTTCTGCGGCGGTTCAACAATCTCCGGTTGCCTCTCATCCAGGCGACTTTTCGATCTCCCCAGCTGTGAATTTGCCGTATGGTCTTTAAATGCTGGCTTGCGCCCTTTTGAGCAAATATCCTCATCATTAATGATCCAGACTTTTTCACTCATTCATTTTATCCTTACAGGTCATAATACCGAACAAGCATGCAGGGAATAAACGATGCTACTACAAACAACATGTTACCCCGCCGGAAGGAAATCAATCGGATAAAGTATCGTTATCTTGGGAACTTCATCCTTCTTGCCGAAGTTAAACCTCTTGACCCGCGCAACAATTTTTTCGACCAATTCAGGTGATGCGAGATCGGTTGTCTCTACCATACAGAGCGAGACCTCTCCCCCCGGTTCGATCGCCAGGCGCAGCAGCAGTTTGCCTCGCAGGGTCGGATCCTTGCGAAGTTCCTTGTTATATATTCGGTAGAGGGTCGCCTTGTAGCGATCGAAGACGATCTGGATTTCTTCGTCGGTCCGCGCCGGACCGGGGCCATCGCTGAGCGGACGTCCCTCCTCCTCTGTCAACCCGGCGACAGTGCTCTCAACGCGTGCAAAGGCTACACCTCCGATACGGTCGCCGTTGCCTCCGCTGCCTCCGAGTCCGAGGTTCCGGCTGACCGTGGCATTACTGATCCCTCCACTTGAACCGTTGGCCTGCATCGCCACCAATGAGCGTTGGGGTCGAGCGTGCCCGGCAGCCAGCGGAGCTTTGTTGCTAACCCGCGCTTCGGTTCCGAGTTTGGTGACAGGGGCTTCTTCCATCAGGTCCTTGAACGTATCCTTGAACGCCAGAACTCCGCTACTTTCAACCTTTTTACGTGCCGTTTTTTTGGCACCACTTGCGGTGGCTACTTTCGTCTCTTTTTCTACCTGCTTCTGCTTTGTCTTTTCAGGTTTTTTCGCTTCAGTTTTTTTCTTCTCAGGGTCGGGTGTCTTTTCCTTCTTGACCGGCTCGGGCAATGGAACCGGTTCCGGCGGTGGCGGTTCGTTCCTGACCAGCATCGCCAGTCGTTCTGGAATCTCGACCACGGTCTGCGATCGATCCGGGAGAGGAACGCTAATCATCGGCACAACGATGCCGAAAAAGAAGCTGAGCAGAAGTGCCACGAGAACTGAACGACGAAAATATTGCTCGGACTCCCCTTCTTTCGACCAGGGCATGATGATCGCGCGATAAGGAATGATTGAAACTTCGCGTTCGATGGCGAATTCATCCCTGCGCCGCTCTTCCCTGGCATAGGCGTCCATGACCTCGGCGTTTAATATGTCCAGTTGTTCAAAGCAAAGTTCGAGTTGTTCCCTGCAGGTCTGCTGCTTCTTCAGCTCATCGCTGATCTCCACCTCAAACCGATCCACCTGCGCGCGCAGGCGGTTGATATGCTCGGCAGGGTCATCAGCCGGGTTCAGTTCATCCCAAAAGAGGTTTTCAGCCTTCAACTCCGCTAACGCATCGAGGGCACTGCAGACATTCTGCAATGCATCGTAACGTTTTCTCTCTGCGGAAAAGACCTCCAGCTCTGCCTCAGCAACGCGTAGCTCACCCTCGAGAATCCCGATCCGACCTGATATCAGCTCGATCTGCGCGTTCAGAGGCTCCAATTCCTGCGCCAGTATGGATACTTTGTCAGAATTCATACTAGCTCTGTGCGGCTTTCTGGATGACAGCCAGTGAGATCTTTCCGTAGCCCGAAAGGGTACAGGTTGACATGATCTTCTTCAGTACGTTGAACGGAATCGTCTTATCAGCAAGGATGGTGATCTCCTTGCTGTCAGCGATCGTCCTGGTACTGATGCCGATGATATTCTGTTCCAGCAGGGCGAGTTTGTCTGAAATCGCATCCACCCTGTTACCCTTTGCTTTGCTGAGCTCCGCTGTTCCGACGACCGATTCTCCCTGAATCAGGACCGCTTCGGGGTTGACCATGATGACCACCGTCTCGCGTGGCTTTGACTCTACGACCGAATCCGGCAGCTTGATTTGTTTGGGGGGCGAGAGGACTTCATTCGATCCCGAATTGGCCAGCAGGAAAAAGACCAGAATCGTGAATACGTCCATCAGGGATGTCAGGTTGAGGCCGGTAATTTTTTTTCTGTTACGCCCCATTCGTCTCATGCGTCGGGTATCTCTCATGGCGCGTCTCCAATCGATATATTGGGAAAGAGCAGCGCCTGCTGAACCTCGTCAGACCCCTCATCCCGAACGTCCCGTCCACGGACCGTGTCCATAACCTGAATGAGGTAGTCGTACTCGATATTCGGTTCCATCAGGACCGTTGCATCTTCCTTCTGCGGATATTTTTCTTTGACCCGAACGAGCAAGTCGGAGAGCTTCTGCAGATTGTAGCTCCCTTCTTCTTTGGGCAGTTTGGCGACCACTCGCGTCCCGTTGGCAAACTCCAGGCCATCACCTCGAACGATGATTTCGATGCTGAAGTTCGGTTTGTTCGCAACCGCCGCTGCAGAGGCCTCGGTCGGGACACTCAATTCGAGAATAGTCACGCGCGAGAACACCGCACTGATCAAGAGAAATGGCACCAGTACGACCATCAGGTTGAGAAAGGTCGTAATGTCAAGTTCGGGGACCTCTTTCGACCGCCGTCTGCTATGTCGTCGCCTGGCCATGATCAGTTCGCCGGAAACTGGCGTTTGGCAGTATTGGAGATACTGTTCAGAGCCTTGACCGACGCCATCTCAAGGCTGTCCACAATCTGTCCGGTGGTCGAGGTCAGCTTTGCGTGGATGATCAGCAGGGGGATCGCCGCCATCAATCCGAAGGCCGTGGTATTCATCGCCACCGAGATGCTGGCTGAAAGCAGGTCAGCTTTCTCTGCCGGGTTGGCGTTGGCCACAGCGGTAAAGGCTTCGATCAGGCCCATGATGGTGCCCAGCAGGCCAAGCAATGTGGCAATATTGGATAACAGGGCGACATAGGGCGTACGTCGTTCTAGCTGCGGAATGATTTCCATCATGCTTTCTTCCATCGCAATTTCGATATCTTCACGACGTCTTACCGCTCCCTGACGTGCCAATCCCATGCCGAGCATCTGCGCGATGGTTGATTTGTCCTCGTTCACCACTTCGCGAGCCGTGTCAAAATCCCCTTCGCTTAAGAGCGGATGGATTTCTCCCCACATTCTGCGGTTTTCATTCCGGATACGCCCGAGCTGAACCCAGCGTTCCACGGCGATGGCCATGCCGAAAGCAAACACCAACAGGATGGGGTACATGAACAGGCCACCCTTTTGAAAAAAACCGACCAGTGAATAGATGATTCCCATTAGTTTATCCTCCCAGGCTTGTTAGTTGTGCTGACTTCGTAGAAGTCGAGCTGTCTTTTGAAAACGTCCCGATCCACAGGAACGTCATCTGCGTTCACTACAATATTCAGGCTGTTTTCCACCCCGATCTCTGAACTTTTCCAGGGAACGATGTAGAGCGATTTCGGTGCCTCATCGTTGCCGACAATGGACATTCCCGACAGCTCTTTGACTGACGGATCCGACCCGGGGTTGTCGTGCCGTTCGGTTTGTCCTGCCATCGCGACAAAGGGCAACAGCATAAAACAGACTGTCATCGCCAATTTGCTCATCATTTGCTCTCCGATCTTAATCGTCCGCTTCATTGGCCGAGGCGTAACTGCAGCTCGGAAATCCAGAGCTGTACATATTCATCCTCGGGGTTGAACTTTGCGTAGACAAGGTACTGTTCCAGGGCACATTCCAGATCCCGCAGATAGAGATCGCAGAGGATGCCGAGATTTTTACGGAGCGGCAGGTATTCGGGAAAAACTTCAAGTGATTGTTCGTAAATATCCCGCGCTTGCAAAAAGCGCCCTGCTCCGCTGAGCAGCAAACCGTATTCCTGGCTGGCCACGGGATGGCCGGGAACCAGCTGCAGAGCGGCATTCAGATGGTCCTCTGCAAGCTCCGGGCGGTCGATGTTGCGATAAGCCATCGCAATATCGACATGGGGGGCAGAAATGTCGGGGGCTTGTTCAATCACATCGTCAAACTGCTCAATCGATGCGTCGTAGTCTTTCGCAAGAAACAGATTCACCCCGTCGTTGAACTGTTTTTGCAGTTCTTCACTCAACATTTCCGCCTCATTGAGTGCAAAACCCAGTCGCCCGTCTGTAAAACGGTTCACCGTTGTGCCCTGTTGCATAACCGGCTCTTCTTTGACGATGTCGGGTTTTGTCGCAACTCCCGTCGCGCACCCGCCCAGTACCAGCAACAAGGCAGTTACGAGAGCTCTCTCGCTGCACCATCGGCAGGGTTTTCGCAGTTTTTCTCTACCTGTCATGTTCATCTTTCGCTCCGTATCTCGTGACTCAAACGTGTGTCTGAATCCGAAAAATCTGTGCTATTGGCGTCGAGATGCATCCGGTCGGCCCGCGACAAGACTTCGGTTACAGGTTGCGTCTGTTCGCGCGGAGAGTCCGGCACCAGCTGATTTTCCGCCTCAGTCCCGATTTTATCTTCCGGCATGATCGGTTCGGTGGGCCTCCCGGAAGTATGGTCCTGCATGTCAGGGAGGGTGCTGTAATCCGTTTCAGGGGAATCAGCATTCTGCGATGCCTCGTTCAGCGGTTCTGCTGATGTCGAACCATCTACGTTTCCCGGGAACGACGTCTGGCGGCCGGTAGGTGTTGCCGCAACTACTCCGTCAAGCTGCGTCCAACCCTCATCGGCCGTCAGCTCGAGAGCAGGGACCATGTTTCCGGTCGGCGTTACCGGCGACGTGCCTGCGATAAGGTAACTGAAGGTTTTCAACGAAGCGATAATGGCTGGTTGTTCCACAGGCCTTGCGTAGCGAGCCGGGATAAACAGGGCCAGGCGTGCCAGACTTTTTTCGACCCACCGGTTGTAGACTCCGATAGCGATCAGTTCAAGGTTGCTCTGATGGACGGCAATGGCTTTCTCCTCGAAGGGGTATGCCTGTTCCTCTATCGCCAGTTCGTATTCTTCGCTCTCCAGAGGACTCAGCCCTTCAGGCCGCTCGGACTCCGTCAGTGATTTGCTGAAGTGGGCATAAATTTCTGCAAGATAGTAGGTAGCGGCGGCAGTGACTTCGCCGATTTCATAATCGATGAGCGTCGTGAACTTCTGCGTTGCCGTCTTCATCAGCTTCTGTTTCTTGCGTAAATTCACCTCGAACGGTTTGACGAGACCGACGGCTACGAAACTGAGATAGGACTTCTCGGCGAGAACCAATGCGGCAAAACCTGCAAGGTAGCGGGTTCTGTCGGTGCGAGAAGGCCCGGCATCGGCGTCAAGCTCTACGATCCGGCCCAGCTCCGCCAGGTATTCTTTGTCTCGCTTTTGCCCCTTGAGGAGTTCGGCTATTTTGCTACGTGTTTCGATGTTGGGTTCAAGCGGTTGTGGGAAATAGGTGACAAAACGGCGATAAACCACCAGTGCCTGGTCCGTATTTGCACACTTCTCATAGAGTTCCGCGGCAATCATCAGCGCGTCACGGCGGAGGTCGTCGTTATCCGACTCGGCTTCTACACGCCCGAACTCACCGGCCGCCAGTTCATACTGAGCAGCCTCACGGTAGACAAATGCGATCTTTTTGGTCACGTCTTGCTGTAATTCGTGTCCCGGGAAGTTTGTACGGAAGCCAGTTAAAACCGTAGCCGCTTTCTTCCAGGCCTTGATTTGTATCAACGCCGCAGCCGCATCGTAGTCCGCCGTCGGCCTGATTTTTGATGTTGGCGCCATACTCGCTACCCGGAGAAAGTGTTCAGCCGCGGTAGAGAAGTCTTCGATAGTTCTGGCCTGCTCACCCTGCCGATAGATCGATGCCGCGAGGTTGTCATTCAGCGTTTGCCGAGATGGGTCCTCATCCGGAAGCAGCTCCAGAACTTTGATGTACGCTGCTTCCGCCTCATCAAAAACCTCGAGCTCATAGCAGGAGTGAGCAACGACCAGCCATGCGGACCGCGTGACATCGGATTCAGCGTCAGGGAACATGTCGAGCAGTGTCTGACCTGCGTCGACCGCATGTTCGAATTCTTCAAGGGCATAAAGATCATCCGTTGCTGCTCCGAGGACGATCGCCGCCTTATTATGTTCAGGGAAGGTCTCAGCGAAGCTGAGCGACGACCGGACCACCTCGCGTTTGACGGATTCCTGCTGCTGTTCCGGGACCAGGGAAAGATGCTGCCGATAGGCGAAAACCGCTGCATATCCGGCCTTGGGCGACAGACCGTGGGTGGGGTAATGGTAGGCGGTTTTTTCATACTCTACCGCTGCTGTACCGAAATCGCGATGTTCCAGCAACAGGTCTGCCAGCTGGTAATTGATGGTTGGCGACTCTTGATCCTGCGGAAAGGAAATCAGGAACTGGCGGTACCAGTGCTGCGCCTCGTTGAAATTCACCCGTTTCCCGTCCTTGCGCTTTGGGTTCTGGTAAAGCGCGTGATAATGATTCGCCAGGTCTGTCAGGTTGGTTTTCAGGTGGATGAGGACTTCAGGGCGCTCCAGAGGTTCGAAATGCTGCCAGTATTCCGCCGTCAGACCGTACCTGTTTGCATAGGTTTTCTTCGCCTCGATAACCAGGCTGGGGAAGCCTCCGGCCGTGTTTATCTCGACGATACGCATCTGGAACAGAGGTGCCTTCTTGTGGAACGGGTTCCGGTTTAGGAACGCATGGTAGGTCTCGACGGCGTCACTGTAGCGACGCTTGGTAAAGAAATATTCACTCAGGTTGGCGTAGACATTGCTCTCGTAGCTGCGCTCGCCGTAACGGTCGAAGTAATCGACCACCGCAACGGCACCACCTAAATAGGAAAAGCTCAGACTGATCACGCGAAACGTATCATCCATCCGTTTCCGTTCCTGTTCGTCTTCAATCTGGTCGAAGTCATAGCCGACGGAAAGTTTATAATCAAGCAGGCCGATATAGCGATGGATCGCGTCTTCGTACAGTTCCTGTTTGTAGAACGTCCAGCCCAGCTTGTAGAGGGCCAGCGGAAAGAATGAGGAACCGACACCCAGGTCGACAATGTCCGTATAGGCTTCTTCCGCATCGAGGTAGCGCCTGTGGGTGAAGAAATATTCACCGCGCCTGAACTGAACTTCGTCGAGATAGCGCGATTGCGGATATTCCCGGACCAACCGGTTCATAACCTGCATCGCCTCTTCAGTGCGACCCAGTTCTTCATAGGCACGACACATCTGGTAGAGGACCTGGTCGTTGCGTTGGTAAAGCGGATATTCGTCCAGCAGCTTCTGGTAAAGCGCGATCGCCTCGCGGGGCCCCGCTTTTTCAAGATCATCCAGAGCCGCATCACGTGAGCTATTCAATGGGTCTTCATTTAGCGGTTCTTGATCTAACCTGTTTTGCTCAAAATCGCTAAGTGACTCAGCCACTAAAGGTGCAATCGACTCAGATCCGACCGGATCCGTAGCCGGCACGACCTCCGGTAACGGCGTGGACTCTGCCCTGTCAGGTGTCTCGGCGACTCCTGCGGATCCGGTGATCAGCCCGTACTCCTTTTCGACCTTCAGGTCGGCAAGGCGACGAATCGCCTCCGGGATAAGAGCAACGTTCCTCGACTCCTCAATGAATTTCTGATAACTGGCAATGGCCTTGTCCAGGCCGTTCTCAATCTGTTCTTCGGCGATTTCGATCTTCAGCGTGCGCAGTTCGGCGATCGTCCCTTGCGTATTGATTCCGCTGCAGCCGGTCAGGATCAGCATCAGTAAGGCTATGCAAACCAGGCCCCTATTCATCACTTTCCCCCTTCTCGGCCTCTGCTCTGACAGCGCGGTCATAACTGTCCGCCATGGCAAAGCGTGCCTTGACCTGAAGCTCCAGGAGATGTTCACGTCGGCTCGTTAATTCATCAACCGCCATGTCCTCCAAAACCCGGCCCTGCCTGGTCTGGATATGCTGTGCCCTGGTCAGGGCCGCTGCGATCCGCATGCGCTGAAGACGGATTGTTTCGTTGTACCCCTGGAAGCTTTGCGTCGCTGCCTGACGGACGCGGACAAAGTCGTTGTAACGATTCCTCAGTTCTTCAATATCCTGGTCCAGGGCATGCAGGTTGCTGTATGTTTCTGTTAGTCGCGTGTCGTAATCGGTCCGGATTTTCCATAACAGGAGTCCTCTGAGCCGTCGGACCCGTGCCTGGGCGTCAACGGGGGGGCTGCCGCCCACTGCGTTGAACGTCTCTTCGAGGCGATCGATCCTGTCTGCAACGATCCTTTCTTCGGCCGTGGCGAGGTAATCGGGCCTGGGTGCCACCAGCATGGACTGCAAACGTTGCGCGATCCGTTCCCGTTGTTCCAGGCGGAGTCTCATCAGTGAATCGAGCTGTCGAAAACGGTTGTCGATAGCAGGAATCAGGGGTTGGTAGTAGGCCTTCCGTTGTTCGATGAGTTCCTCGTAAGCATCCAGATCGAGCTGCCATCGCTCGAGTTTGTCCAGCAGTCGCTCGAGATCTAGATAGTTGTGCAGCGATTGCTGAAATTCGTGAGATGCCAGCAACTCAAGCAGATAATAGGTCTCAGGTGTTTCAGGCAACTCCCGCAGGCGGATGGCCCAATTGGCATCACTCTTTACCTCATCGCGGACCAGGGCTTCGAGGAAGTGCCCTTCCCGGATCAATTCGATCGATTCATCAAGTCTGTCGATTTCAGCGCCGAAAGAGTCCAGTGCCGATCCGTAAAGCAAGGCGGCTTTGCTGAATATGCCGAGCTTGCCGTATGCGTAAGGGGCTGCAAGCAGGGCCTCCTGTACTGCGCTGTCGGTTACCTGTCGCTCAAGCATCAGATTCCAGGGGACCAGCGCCCTGTCAAAAAGTTGAAGAGAGGCATCAGCCCAGCCGGACTTCAGTAAGGCCTGACTGGAAAACGGGCCGTCTATGCGGACCCGATCGAGTACCCTTTTGGCTGCGTTGAAATCGCCCTCTTCCAGTAATTTTTCGCCGAGGAACAGGTTCGCCTTGTCCTTCAGTGCCTTCACGACCGGATCATCACTATTTATCTGGCCAACCAGATCAAGCTGATAACGCCCCTCCTGCTGTTGACCGTCTCTCATCAGGGCGATTCCCAGGTTGTAGCCGACAAACCCTTTCAGGGATGCTTTCTCCTGAATGCCCATCAGAACATCCACAGCGTCTGTATAACGGCCATTCGCCATCAATACCTGGGCGATAAGAAAGTCCAGGTCCGCGCGAATTTTTTCTGCCACTGGTGGGCTGATGCGCTCCAAGGCATGCAGCGCGTTAACCGGTTGGTCCTTCTGGAAATAGATCTTTGCCAGGCGGTAGATAGCTTCGTTGCGCACATCGTGTTCAACGTCGCCGTTAATCACCTCGGTAATTGCGCGGCCGGCCCGTCGATGCATGCGATAGGCCAGTTCGAAGTCACCCACCGCGAACTCTGCCAGACTGAAGTGATGGAAGAGAGAATCTAACTCCGGTTGATCAAGGCTGTGATGCTGACCCAGTTCGGTGTCCAGGCGTGAGATGGCATCAAACCATTCCTCTTGAAACGCAGAGTAGAGGGCCTCTCCGAAGTACAGATCCTTCAGCTCGTCTGGCGCACTCGTGCTGGCTGCCTGCGCAGAGTAGGCGGTCAATAGAATTAATATGAATACCAGATACTTAGTCATAGCTTTCTCGAACCTGTCTTCACTCTCCAGGGGGCACGGCTGGCCTGCGCGGCATGCCGTTCTGCGGTAACGGGCCGCCAATCTTTGCGGCAAATCCAGTCATACCTACCAGTCCTGGACGCTGATCGCCTGTTGCGCCAGGGTGATATTGAAGATGCCAGGCCGCTCATCCTTGGACACTGAGAAAGTCTGTGATTTGTGTAACTCTTTTCCCTCACGGGACTGGCCGCGATAGGTGACTTCCACGCTATGTTCACCGACTTTCACATTCCCGGTGTAGATACGTTGAACCCCACCCATCCTTAGTGCTTCCAGTTCTTTGAATGTATAAAGATGGTGGGTTACCGATTTCCCATCCAACTTGATATCGACCGAATCAAGACGCAGTTGCTCTCCGTCGGCCAGAGCCAGGAAGATCGAGATCTGCGTATGGGATGGGTAAAGCAGCTTCTCTTCAAGCTCGTTGAGTTCCGCCGAAATGGCGAGGACATCACTCTTGATCTCCTGAACCTGTTCGTCCAGCCCTTTGATCTGGCGATCGGTGGCTTGCTTGCCCTGAGCAGTACCGGTAATAAGCAGCAGCCATACCGACATACCGAGAATGATCATTCCTGGGGTATTGAACATGATTTTCACCTGTCTGAATGCGTACATAGTTAATATTTCCCGATCAGATTGACGAACAGCCCCTGGTGGTCATAATCAAGGTCGGTCAGGTCGTCCGAAAAGTCGCTGAAGTTATAACCAAGTCCCAATTTGACGTGATTCCCGAAATGTCGATACAGGCCAGCCAGGATGCCGCTCCGATGATCTTGCGCATCAGGGAGTTCTAGCATCCTCCCTTCGATCAGAGCGTCCCAGCGGTGCACGAAATGCCAGTCCGCCCGAACAATGTACAGATGTGCTCTGCTGGTGAAAAAGTCACGATCAGCCCGGTCCAGGCTGACCTCACTTCGGCGGTAAGCATATTTGCCACCCAGTGCCCAGCGTGCCGTCAGTTCATACATGACATCGATAGCGGCGATATGGCTTTTCTGGATAGCCGAGGACATCGTATCCGTGCCGGAGGATTGATCGGCGGACGGAACATTGTAGAAAAAGGTGTACTTGAGCAGTGTGTTGATGCGGTCGTTGTCAACCGGGCGATAGGCATAGCCGATAACTGCCTCGGTATAATCCCCGTCATAGAACTGACCAAGGGAGCTATCACTGTGTGAAAAGTTGACCTTGCCAATCAGGTTCCAGTCGGGGGTCAACTTGTACTTAATGCTGTTTTTTACCAACCAGGTCGTGCGCTTTTCTGTGCTGGTGTCCGGCTGCTCGGTCTTGTCCCTCCGGTATTCCAGGGCGCTGGCGAGCTTGAGTCTCTTAAATCCGTACCCGGCGCTTATCCCGGCGGCGGTCCTTTCCAGTTCGGCGGCGGTCTGGTGATCCACCAGGGTTCCGAAGTCGAGACTGGCTCCGCAATTGAGCCGATCTGTAGGAGACAGATCGACCCCGGTGGAATGCATCAGCCCGGTCGGCACGTCACCGTGAGTGTAGCGCTCTTCGAGGTAAACACTGGCGCTGTCGGAGTAGCGGGTGCGGAACCCGGAGGCAACTGCCCCTTTTCTGGATCGCAGACCGTTGTCGCTACGGTCATTCTCGAGGGCGTAATTCAGATAAAGCGTGGTCCGGTCACTATAGAGATACTCAGTTCCGACCTCGGCACCCGTGCCGAGGTCGCCGCCGGACACTTCACCATTCACCCTGAAGCGGTCATTGACACGGTAGCCGCCCCCTGCCCCCAGTCGGCCGTTGTCATCTCGATTACCGGAGGTCTCGAGGGAGTCCTGGGCAAACCCGTATCCTGTCCAGCGCCCAAGGGAATCGTAGCTCAGGCGGAGGACTGCGTCAGTCCGTTTGCCCTCCACCTGGGTAAGTGGCACCTGCAGCGAGCGATCCTCGCGGGTGTCGTGCCGCAGACCCGACCCGATCACCCAGTGCTCACTGGCCTGATAATCGACGTTCAATTCACCGGCTTCGGTATCAAGACCCTGCCGCTGCTCGCGCTTGTCGACCTTGACGTTCACTGCCAGCTGTTCGGTGATCGGCATCTCCAGCATACCGCCAACCAGCGAGGTGTCCTTCTCTGTGAGCAGCCCCGGAGCGGAATAACCGGCTTCGAGGTCCTGATTGTACAGTGTCAGGCGGCCGCGTCCCTCCCTGAAAAGGTCGCTGAACGACAAACTGGCATCGGCACGCCACGCATCAGCCATGACATCCGATCCACCAAGGTCCGCTGACGGGTTGAAGTTGAATCCACCGTCGAGTGAGTCGGTTTCAAGCTGACCCGGTCCATCGCTGCGACCGGTTTCAAGCTTGATCCACGATTGTGTCGATACCCTCAGGGTCACATCCGCCCCATGCAGGCTGTTTTCACTTCCTGACTCATCTTCTTCACTGGCGGTGGCTCCCACCCTGATGTAATCATTGAGCCAGTACTGAGCTCGGCCACCGGCCGTCAGCGTATCCGGTTCATCGAACCCCGGGGTGAACTCATAACGGGCCACCAGGTACACGGGATTCCCGCCGGTCGCCTCGCTTTTCACCAGCAGACCGTCGGCCTCCGTAGATTTAAGTGGTTCAGTGAGCAGAATGCGTCCCTGCAGGTAATCGATATCGTAATCGAGGGCAGCGATCAGATTCTTCACGCCCAGTACCATGCCTGAATCCTTGTCGCGCATCTCGATGCGCAAGCGCTCGGAGCCTTCGAGAATATCCTGACGGCGAAGATAGTAGAGCGACCCGCCGGTTCCGCGGAAGTCATCGCGACCGGCTACGGTTCCAGGTTCTGCGGCGAAGCCGTCAAACTCCAGGCGCTGTTCTCCGAATCGGGTAGTGGTCAACGTCTGATAATGCAGGTTTGCGCCATAGAGTCCGCGGTCCACGTGCACCAGGGAATTATCGGTATAACCGACCTTGAAGTTGCCCCAGAGACCATAGTTCCGGTCTTTTTTCAGCTTGACGTAGAACTTGCCCAGGGTCGGTGCGTCCTCCTCGACGCTGCTGTCGTCGCCAAAGGTCGGAAACTGGTGGTCTGGATCGATCCGACGGAACAACGCCTCTGGTGACTTGTCCAGGAAGTTGCTGAAAATCTCGTCAAACGGCCCTTCCCGCGTGTCGGCGCTGGCCGTCAAACTCCAACCGGAACCGAACTTGCCCCTGGTGTAAAACGCCAGGCGTCCCTGAACATCAACATCATCGCTATACTGCGGTTTGTCCGGGGAGAGCAGTTCGGCCGGGCCGTTGGTTTCATTGGCGGAAAGGGTGAGATCGGCGATACCGACGGTAAACCAGTCATTCCTGTCAATGGCAAGGTCGCGCAGGTAGAGCTCGCCATTTCCCGCGTCATCGAGGACAGCGAGTTCGACGGTATGTAAACCGTTCGGCAGGATTTCTTCGGCGGCAAACCGACCCTTGGCATCCACCGGTACCGGGTGTCCGGCGAGCCAGACGTCGTGTCCTGCAGGTATTGCATTTCCGGTCGCTTTGATGAGACCTCCCTGCAGCGGTATATTGCGCCGGGCAATTCGGCTTTCACCGTATCCGGCCAACAGTTCCGACCGGCTATTTTGCAGTTCGTATCGCGTATCGAGTTGCCCGACGATCCACAGCGGCTGGGGTATCGTTTCATCGAAGTGCCCCTGTTTGCCGTAGACGCGAACCAGGTATTTCAGGTCCAGACCCGGCGTCGGGACGGAGGTGAGTGCGGGAGTCCATTCCGCACGTCCCAGGGCGTCCATTTCGATTACCTCGAAAGGCAAATCGCGCACCGACTGCTCAGCTGTGTAGATTCTGACTTCGGCCCGGTTGATGAAGCTCCGATAGTTGCTGTAAAGGGAAAACTGCACCCGGTTCTCTGCAAAATCTGTTTCCGGCAGGTCCTGTGTACTGATCGTGCGCGGCCACGCAGTGACATTGAGGCGCGGTTCGAAGCTCAGGCTGTCATGCTTGAACGACACCTGCGCCTGATTTAGGGCCAGATCGGTACAGCGCTGCACATCCCTGACTCCCTTGTTCGGGTCATCGAGTGGTTGACCGTCAATACTGATGCGCATCTGGTTTAAAGAGAAAGGATCCGCCGTCAGGATCTCGCGGCTGAGGCGGCTGACTTCAACACCCTCATAGTCATCGAGGGTCAAGAGTTCATCATAGACAACCTGGATTTCCACCCGCGAAATATCGGACTCAATGAACCCGGCGTTCACGACATCGTCGGACTGGACGAAGCCGCGTCCCTCAAATTCGACCTGAGAATCCGACAAATCCATCAGGTCACGGACGACAGTCATTGCTCTGTGTGCCCGGGCCGTCGACCAGCCGATATCGTCACCGTAGATCGCAGCAGTCCGGCGATTGAGTCGCTCATTACTGGTATAGCCGACAAACCTCAGGCGGACATTGTCTTTATCACTGAGTTCGGCCATGACCCGGTGCATATGGGTAACATCTTCGGCTTTAACCTGCGGATCTCCCTGTTCGAACAGAATCGGAGGGATCTCGCCCGACGGCGAGTGATAGACCCTGCTCACCGTTTCAGCGCCGGCTGATTCAGGGCAGATCTGCGGCTCATCAGGAAGGTCCTGCAGGGGATCGTCGTGCCAGAATTCAATCTCGATACGGCGATTCAAAGATCGTCCTTTAGGAGTGTCGTTGGTCGCTACCGGGTGCGTCGCCCCCCTCCCCTCGCTGGCAAGGGCGGCGTTGGGTAATCCCAGAGCATCCTGAACGGCAAGAGCGGCACGCCGAGCGACGGCCTTCGACAGACCGAGATGATTGCCATAGATGCGCTGCTGCCGGCCTGCCAGGGGGGTATTGTCGGTATAGGCGATAAACTTGATCTGGACGTCGTCGTTCCCACGAAGATTCGTGCGGGCCTGCCTGACCTGTTCCAGGAATGACTCCGGAACATCCAGCAACCCTTCATCGTAGTGCAGTGGAGCCAGCAGGTTTTTAATCCGGGCCCGATGGGAGTGACCGTCCTTATAACGCAATTTACAAACAGTTTCAGTCCTGCACACTTTGACGCGATTAACGACACGGGGGATAACGACTTCTTTTTCAACCAGTTTTTCGCCTATCAGGTCGTACCAGACCTCGACTTCGACGCGCCTGTTGAGCGCACGCCCCTGTTCAGTTGTATTGCTGTCCAGCGGTTGACTGTCCCCCAGCCCTTCATAGGAGATCGCTTCCGGGGGGAGATGGAGGGCGGCCTGGCAGTATTCAGCTGTCGTTCCGGCCCGCTCCCGGGACAGGCCGACATTATCTCCATAGACTGCTGCGAGGTCGTCACTGAGTTGCTGGGAGTCGGCGTGACCAATAAAGTGCAAACGTACGTTGGCTCGATCGCGCATACTGTCGAGAACGTCACGCAGCTTCACCAGGTACTCGTCAGGGATCTGCGCGTCCCCTTCACGGAAATGTACCGGTGGCACCAGGTTCGCAAGTTTGACAGTTTCAATATCCGGTTCAACAACCTGACGTCGTTCCACGGTGTCGCCCTGGTCTTCATCGAACAAGGAAGAGTCCAGTATCCATGGCGTGAAGGTCCGATCGACGGGCAGGTGTGCTTCGGTCGCTTCACCGCGTACGGCAGCATCCCTGGCTCCCGGACCGGACTGCCCCTGAGACAAGACATCAACGGCTGCAGAGGCTGCCGTTCCGGGCAGCAGCAGAAGAGAAAGACTCATTATGATGATGCAGCGTTTGATCATCGATTCCATCGATTCAAAAAAGGTAGCAACCCTATGGTCCACGTCAGTCCTCAACGCGGGCCGCCCCGGCGCCAGTAGATTTCACTTTCTATGTCGAGCCGATACGTCCGGGCCGACTGCTCCCAGCGACCGGCAATCTCATTTTTCAGAGACTTGAGACGCTTGTTGACCAGCTGTTCTTTCTCAATATCCACCAGATATGACAGGCGCAGAACGGCCGGCGCGTCATCCAGTACCTCGAGCAGCCGGTCAAGTTTCGACCTCCACTGCAGACGGAGTGTCGTCGAGTCAGGTTCGAAGACGCCATCAGACAGGTCGAGGCTCACCACGCGGTGGATTGTCGTGGCGAAATTGAAGCGCATCATCTTGCCGCGTGTCGCACGTTGCACCCGGGGATTTTCGCTAATAATCCGATAACCGCTCGGCAGGCTGCGTTCGTCCAGTTTCAGGATAAAGTTGCTGCCCCGGTCCTCGTCTGGGACGACAGCACAGGCGATGTGGAAGCGTCCGTATGGATCGGTCGTTGCGATCAGTCCGCGTGCCGTTACCAGGCGTGCTCCTGACAGGCCGAACTCGTTCCCGTCCTGACGACCGTTCAGATTATGGTCAACAAATACTTTGCCGACCACATCGGTACAGTCAAAGACCGAATCCGGGGCGACCCTCACGGTTGCGGTCGCCTCTCCGGATGCAGCACCTCCGGTAATCATGCTGATGACCTGAGCCCGGTTGACATAATCGCCCTCGGCTACCCCGGAACCAACCACCAGCAGCAATTGCAGCGTGTGCTCGGAATTAACCTGCAGGTCCAGGTTGTCCCAAACAAGGTCACGGCCGTTGACGAGCGGCTCCAGGGCGACCCCATCCAGGCGGGCCGAACCCTCTACGTATTTGAAGCCGGCCGGGAAACGATCCAGGATGGCAATATCGAAGAGCGGTGCGGCAAACAGGTTCCTGACTTTGATCGTATAGGGGACCAGTTCTCCCCTCCGGACATTGATCAGCGATGAGGTTTTGCTGATCGCCACCGCGCCGTCCAGCACCGGATCGATAGGGATATGGTTGTTGAAGATCTGGCTCTGACCGGGCAACAACGCGTCGCTCAACGTCAGGTTCAGGTGATAGCGTGTGCCGTCCGACCGAGCCATGACAGGCATCGGAGGGATTGATGCGGAAGCACTCACCTCGCAATAGTCCGTGGTGGCCGGGATCGCGTCATCGACACTGCCAAGGCAGTCGGGAACAGAGAATGGATCTGAAGGATCACTGCTGGGCGGAATGATCTGCGAGGGCATCGCGACGTATCCGCTTGCGGGGGGCGTAACTTCGATGGCATAGCTGTCTCCCGCAACACAGGATGTTTCACCGAAGCTCAGATCGAACTTGTAGAAGCCATCCTGGGCAGTGACCTGGTTCTGTTGTGTCGGGGCATCGAAACAGTCTCCCGGCAGCAGATCCCCTGTTGTTACATTCACCAGCGCCAGGCTGGCCCCGGCGACAGGGGTGCGTAAGACCGAATCGTAAACAGCACCGTTAGGCGTGATCGGCAGGTTCAAACCCTCCTCATGGACGCCCGAGCCCACGCTGATTCCGCTGATCTGTTGGGGACCATCGATAAAGGGGGAATCGGCCGTTCCGAGCGAGGGCGTGTTCAGGCCGGCACCTGGAGCCCTGAAGTGCAGCTCGTAAAGCTGAGGGCTCCCTGTATTGGGGACCAGGCCACCGAGTCGATAACTGCCATC
>PKUD01000046.1 GCA_002869695.1 Desulfuromonas sp.
CCCCTTCGACAAAACGGACCGTCATCGGGATGGAGGACTTGGTATAGTAGCTCCGCTTCGGTCCGACCCCGTGACCGAGCTGGGCGCTGCGGGAGACCCGATGCAACTGTTCGACCTGGGCGAAACGGTTGCCGAAGACCACCCAGTCGGCGCTCTGTTGCAGGTAGTAGGCAAGGGCTTCTTCACTGTTGTCAACCCAATGAACCGGCAGTCCTTCCGCAGCGATGGCCTGCTCGTAAAGCGCGCGAAAGTCCCTGTTCCGGTAAACCACCAGTCTGCATTCGCAGCCCCGCTCGCGGAGCATTCGCGCCACCGGCAGGTACTGCGGCAGGTAATAAAATTCCTGAACATCGAAAAGGATCAGCATTCGGTTCTATCCTGGCATGTGGCTTTTACAGGGGACGCCAGCCGGCTCAAGACGGCTACGAGAGGATTCCTTTACCGAGCGGATAGTGCAGCTGTCGGCGCATCTTCAACCGCCGCACCAGGTTCAGCGGCTTGCGGCGCAGATTGTCGCCCCAGCGTTCATCGATAAAGCGATCCACGGCCTGCAACACCCGTTCGCTGGAACGCCCGTCCCTGCAGGGATGAAGCTCTTCCCCCAGTTTTTCAATTTCAGCCATGAAATCATCGGGGTTGTCAAGCACATGCTGGATTGCCGGCTCCAGCTGCCCGGGATCATCGATATCATAAAGCCAGGGCCCGGGTCTACGATTACGGAAGGTGACCACCGGTTTTCCCAGCAGCAGGAATTCAAAGATTACCGATGAGGTGTCCGATACCATCACATCAGCGTCCTGTAGCAGCGGCACGATATCATCGGTTTCAACAAAGGTCAGATTTTCATTCTGTAACTTCCGGTAACGCGCGACCGTCTCCGGCGCCATCTTGGCATGCATGGTGACCAGAACCCGCCACCGACCGCTTGCCGCCAGTTCGCGGATCGCATCGTGGAGCGGAACAGCCAGACTAAGCGAGGGGGTGAAGGTCGAGGTGATCAGCACGGTCGGCCGGCCATCCGGAGCGGCAGGTGGTTCCGTTTCCCCCCGGAACAGCGGATCGAGCTTGCACCAGCCGGTCTCCACCACGGCGAAGTGACGATGCTTTTCCGCGAGTTGTTGAAACACCTCGGTCACTGCCGGCCCGTGGGTGCAGTAAAGATCGAAAAAACCGCGCACCCGCTGAAACCCCCTGCGGGCAGGACGCTTCAAGGCATCAAAGCCGTGAAACAGCTGAACCTTGATCCCCGGAAAGAAGTCGGGCACCACGTTGCTTGCCACCATGACCGCGTCGGCATTGAAGGTGCTCACCTCATCAACGGATTCAAGCAGTCTCTCTCCTTCCCGCCGGTAAGGAGCACACGCGGACGGGTGATAATAATACCAGGCGACCTCATCGCCCCGTTCCAGAGCAGCACTCTGCAGGGGACGGAGAATGGTCAGCGAATAGACCTGGGAGGCAAACAAAAGGATTTTTCTGGGCATAGCGTCTTCTATTTAAAAAGAGAGCTGAAGAGCATCCGTTCCAGCAGCTCGATCGCAGCAGTCACTTCTTGTGAGCGGCCAACCGGTCCTGGCGCCGCAGATACCACAATGCCGCATACTTGTTGAACGCCCCCTGACTGTACATCACCGCCACCAGGAAACCGACCGGGCCGTCGAGAAATCCGCCCCTGAGGATATAGATCTGGAGAAACACCAGGACCGCCCGTACTGCCGCACCAGCCAACCCTCCTCCCTGTTTCCCCTCTGCGTAGCGGCGCTGACCGCCGAGCCAGGCGTATTGACGGTTTTTCTGCAGGTAGTGTTCAAAGTCGCGATGGGTGTAGTGCAGCAACCGGCCGCGCGTCCGGCCGATTTTCCCCGGCGGGACCTGGGCATGTTCATGAACGATTGCATCGGTGAAACGCGTCCCGGCGCGACGGAACAGCCGCAGCGGTGCGCGGGCACTGCGGCCGTGATTAAGCTGTTTGCCGAAGACAATGACCGCCCAGGGCAGACGGAAAGCGACCTGCTCACAATCCGAGTCAAGAATGGCTGCGATCTCCTGCTGCAGCTCCGGCGACAGGGCTTCATCCGCATCGATGGACAGGACCCAGTCACCCGTGGCCTTGTCCAGAGCGCGCTGCTTCTGGCGACCATATCCGGGCCAGTCAGTCACCTCAACCTGATCGGTATATTGACCGGCGATCTCCACCGTCCGGTCGGTGCTGCCGCTGTCAAGAACGATGATCTCATCCGCGAGCG
>PKUD01000088.1 GCA_002869695.1 Desulfuromonas sp.
AAGTCCGATTACCGCGAGCGGACCCATCCCCGCTTTGCCGTGCGCGACGTGCAGAACGTCGAAAAACTGCTCAGCATCGATCAGGATGTCTTTGATATCTGGGGCCCGTTCCCAGAGCGTGGCAGTCATTACCGTCTGCAGTTTTACAGCCGCAGTGAAAGTTACCTGAACGATCTGATGCCGTTTCTGGAAAACCTCAATCTCTGTGTGATCGAGGAAGTTGATTTTAATTTTGAGGTTGACGCCAACAGGATCTATATAAAAAGTTTCGCGATCCGGCCGGATTGTGTCGATTCCCAGCCGATGGAAATTCTCAAGCCCCTGTTGATCGATGTGCTTGGCGCCTTGCGGCAGGGGTTGGTGGAAAACGATTACTTGAATCGTCTTTTGCCGTTGACCGGCCTTGACTGGAAGGAAATCTCAGTTTTCCGGGCATACCGAAATTATTATTTCCAGTTGGGCAGTCCTTTTACCAAGCGGCGCGCCGCGTTTGCCCTGATCAATAACCACCAGGTTGCATTGTTGCTCTATCGCTACTTTGAAGGCCGTTTCCGCGACAAGCCGGAATGGCGAGACCCGCTTGAACGGGAAACCCTCGTTCTCTCACCGGTCCGGCAGCAGCTCCTGGATGCCCTGGAGAAGGTCTCTGACAGCAACGAAGATCAGATCCTGCGGACCCTGTTCAACCTGATCGACTCCTCGGTACGCTGTAACTTTTTTATCCGCCGAGATCTGCCAGATTTCTTTTTCTCCTTCAAGATCAGCTCGCTCGGTGTGATCGACATGCCATCACCGCGGCCGCTCTATGAGGTTTATGTTCATTCGAAGAAAATGGAAGGGGTTCACCTGCGGGGTGGCAAAGTGGCCCGTGGTGGAATCCGCTGGTCGGATCGGCCGGACGACTTTCGCACTGAAGTGCTCGGCCTGGTAAAGGCCCAGATGACCAAGAACGCTGTGATTGTTCCCGTCGGATCCAAGGGCGGCTTTATCGTCAAAACCCCCTTTACTGATCGTGAAGAAGGGGGACGACTGGTCAAGGAGGCCTACCAGGTTCTGATGCGCGGACTCCTCGACCTGACTGACAATCGCACCCTTGAGGGGGTCCAGCGCCCGGCAGGTATCGTTGCCTATGACGAGGAGGATCCCTACCTGGTTGTCGCGGCCGACAAGGGTACGGCGCACCTGTCTGATACTGCGAACGCGGTCAGTGGCGAGTATGGTTTCTGGCTCGGTGATGCGTTCGCCAGTGGCGGGTCTCATGGCTATGATCATAAAAAGCTCGGTATTACCGCTCGTGGTGCCTGGGTCAGCGTGATGCGCCATTTCCGGGAAATGGGGCATAATACTCAGGCGGAGCCGTTCAGCGTGGTCGGTATCGGTGATATGAGCGGCGACGTGTTCGGTAATGGCATGCTGCTGTCAAGGCAGATAAAATTGCTGGCGGCATTTGACCACCGCCATATTTTTATCGATCCGGATCCGGATCCTGAAATCAGCTATCAGGAGCGTGAGCGTCTGTTCAGCCTGCCCCGGTCGTCTTGGGAAGATTACAATCAGGAGCTGATCTCCCCCGGGGGGGGGATTTTTTCCCGCCAGTCCAAAGAGATCCCCCTGTCACCCCAGGTGCGTGAATGGCTTGGTGTCCGCCAGGCTTCGATGGATGTGGCTGGTTTGATCCGACTGCTGTTGACCGCCAAGGCCGATCTGCTCTGGAATGGGGGGATCGGAACCTATGTCAAGGCCAGCTTCGAAACTCATGACGATGCCGGAGACCGGGCTAACGATGCAGTACGGATCGATGCGACCCAGTTGCAGGTACGGGTTGTCGGCGAGGGTGGGAACCTCGGGCTGACCCAGCAGGCCCGCATCGAATATGCCCAGCACGGGGGCCGGCTCAACACCGATGCGGTGGACAACTCAGGCGGTGTCGACAGCTCCGACCATGAAGTGAACCTGAAGATTCTCCTCCAGCTGTTGCGCCAGGAAGGGGAAATTGCCAACCTTGAGGAGGGTTATCAGCTTCTTGATGAAATTGAAGAGACCGTCTGTGCCGATGTGCTGGACAATAATTACGGACAGACTCTCTCCATTTCCCTCGACGAAATACGCTGCGCGGATGATGTCGAACCCTACCTCGAACTGATGGATCGGTTAGGCCGAGCCGGTGCTCTCGACCGGCGTGATGAGTACCTGCCATCGCGCAAGGTTGTCGCGAGTCGACAATCGAACAGACTGTTGAGGCCTGAACTTTCTGTCCTGCTTGCATACAGCAAGATGTTTCTATATCGCGCGTTACTTGAGAGCGAGTTGCCAGAATCTCCCTTGGCTCGCCACCTGCTCCACGACTATTTCCCGCAGGAAGTTATAGAGCGTTTCGGTCCTTACCTGGAACGCCATCCGCTGGCCAAAGAGATCGCCGCAACAATGATCACAAACCGGGTTGTCGATATGGCAGGTAGTGCCTTCTGGCTGACACTGTCACGCCAGACCGGCGCAGAGCTGACCGGTGTAGCTGAAGCCTATCTGGTGTTTGACAAGCTGCTCGATGGGCCAAAGATGCGCAAAGCAATCTTTGCTCTTGATAACCGGATGCAGAGTCGTCGCCAGTATCAGCTGCTGCTGCAGCTCGAACAACTGCTGGCTGAGTTCTGTCGCTATGCTCTCGATTCACACATGAAACTGCCTGCCGATGATTCGTCCCTCACCTGGTATGGCAGGCAATTGAATAGTTACGTGCGGATGATGTCCGAGGTGCTGCCTGCTGAACAGCGGCAGGAATGCAGTCTGACCAGCCGGCAACTTCAGGAGGAAGGAGTTGCTGTAGTCCTTGCTGAACGCTTCGCCGTTCTTGAACACCTGGATGGCTTTTTGCCACTGGTCTCACTGGTCAGCGATGCTGACAATGATCTTGAATCGCTGATCCGGCTGAACGCCTTTGTCTCAGAAAAATTGCAGGAAGCTGAATTGCTGGACAGTATTGAAGCGGTTCCGGTGCGTGACAGCTGGGATCGTCGTGCCCGGGAGTCGATCCTCTCTGCGACCCGCAAATTGATATTACAGATGGTGAGAATGGTTGCCGCAGAAAGTCTGGAGCAGCCGGAGCGATTTTTCCACAGCCGCCG
The DNA here is from genome assembly GCA_002869695.1 of Desulfuromonas sp. Classification (GTDB taxonomy): domain Bacteria; phylum Desulfobacterota; class Desulfuromonadia; order Desulfuromonadales; family Geopsychrobacteraceae; genus BM509. The sequence continues at coordinate 3,123 of PKUD01000088.1, forward strand.
CCAGGAGTTCCGCAACTTCACCGCGTTGCGGGACGATCTACTCAGTGAAGTGCCAGGGAATTTTCATCCCTATACAGTGTTGCTGGCCGCGCTGGAAGGCGTGCTGCACAATAGCGGAAAATAACTGAAGAACGGGAACTGCGACTGAGTCAGTGCGGCCTGTTCAGCTGCTGGCCACCGGTGCCGTTTTTTTTGGAGTGAGAACAATGGAGAAGCGCCAGCTTGGGTCCTGTGTGACCTTTTTCCCCCAGCCGACCACCCTGATCGGTTCCCTGGATGAGCAGAACAAGGTCAACCTGATGACGGCCTCTTGGGCCGGAATCGTCAGTAAAACTCCACCGACGATAGCTGTATCGTTGAATAAAGCGCGCAAAACCTACGCGAATATCCTCGAACGAGGCGAATTCGTCGTCAATATGGTTCCCGCCAGCCTGGCTGTCGAAGCCGATTTCTGCGGAATCCGCTCCGGCTCCAAGGTGGACAAGGCGGCAACCTGCGGGTTCACTTTTGAGCCGGCCGAACATCTGCAAGTTCCGTTACTGGCAGAATCTCCGCTTAATCTTGAGTGCCGTTTGGTCCGCGAGGTGGAAATAGGCGACTATCGGCTGCTGCTCGGTGAAATCATGCAGGTGCATGCGATCGACTCTGCTTTTAATGGGGATGGTTCCATCGCGACACCGAGATTTGATCCGCTGGTCTATCTCGGCGGAATCCGTGAATACTGGACTCTCGGTGATAAGACTGCGGATGCCTACCAGATCGGAAAGCGGCTGGCAGAGGAGAAAAAGGAAGACAAGTTATAGACAGTTGCGTTGCCTTGTGATATACGATAAAACGCTTTTTTAGCAGACCGGTAATGTTGAATTTCCGGTCGCAGAGATCGACTGAAGTGAAGGCCCGGGACTCGTACCGGAGCCGCAATTCACTGACGATGTTCGAAAAAATACCGCCTGGATCCATGGACCGGGACGGAAAGGTTGAAGCTTCTTATGCAGGGACAGATGTCCTCCTGCTTCATTGCGCCTTCCGTCTTAGACGGCAGGCTTTTTTTGTTCCTTGATTCAGAGGCAACGGTTCACAGTACCCTCCGCGCATCAAGCTGTGCGGCTCATTAACTTAAACCAGGACCCTATTTTGAACACACAGAAAACTATATTGGATATCGCTCAGATGAAGCGGGCCGGCGAAAAGATTACGGTGCTCACGGCCTATGACTACCCGTTTTCCCGTTTGATTGCCGATGCCGGCATCGACATGATTCTGGTGGGGGACTCGGTCGGTTCTGTTTTTTCAGGTCATGACAATACCCTGCCGGTGACCATGGACGAAATGATCTATCACACCCGTGCGGTTGTCCGTGGAGCCGATAAGACCCTGGTGGTCAGTGACATGCCCTTCATGTCCTACCAGACCGATTTACGCGACGCACGGTACAATGCCGGACGGCTGATCAAGGAAGGTGGTGCCCAGGCTGTCAAGCTGGAAGGTGGAGAGCCGATGGCCGAAACCATCCGCTCGATCGTCGCAATCGATATCCCGGTAGTTGCCCATGTCGGTCTGACCCCCCAATCTGTCCATCGCATGGGGGGCTTCCGGGTTCAGGGCCGCGAGGACGAGCAGGCGCGCCGGATTCTGGCCGATGCCAGGGCCGTCGAAGAGGCCGGCGCCTTCGCCATCGTCCTGGAAGGAATCCCTAGCGACCTGGCCAGAGAGATCACCGCAAGCGTCACGATCCCGACCATCGGTATCGGTGCCGGGGTGGACTGCGATGGTCAGGTTTTGGTGATTCACGATATCCTCGGCCTGTGCGACAAATATTCACCCAAATTTGTCAAACGCTTTGCCGATATCTCGTCCACGGTCAGTGCAGGGATAGGTGACTATATACGTGAAGTGAAGGCCGGCGAATTCCCGACTGAGGAGCATTCCTTTAAATAGTTAATCCGCTGTAGGTATCACGTTCCTGGCGCGATTCTCGAGCGCGACCTTACGAATCCAGAAAACAACCCAGAGTCAAATAATGGAACTCATCACATCAGTAGAACAAATGCAGCGACGCTGTCTGGATGAACGGCAGGCAGGCAATACCATCTCTTTTGTCCCGACCATGGGGTTTCTTCACCAGGGCCACCTTTCGCTTCTTGAGGAGGGGCGCGAGCGGGGAGATCTTCTGGTCCTGTCGATCTTCGTCAATCCGGCCCAGTTCGGGGTAGGTGAGGACTTCGAGGAGTATCCGCGTGATCTGCAGCAGGATAGCCGTCTCGCAGAGCAGTGCGGTGTCGATATCCTGTTCGCTCCGGAAGTGAAGCAGATGTACCCAGCCGGTTATGCCTGCTACGTTGATGTCGAACGTATCACTGAACCCCTCTGTGGCGCCAGCCGCCCCGGACATTTCCGTGGCGTAAGTACCGTGGTCAACAAGCTGTTCAATATCGTCCAGCCGCATGTCGCCCTGTTCGGCTGCAAGGATTTTCAGCAGCTGGCGGTGATCCGACAGATGGTCAGTGACCTCAATATGCCGGTGGAGATCATCGGAATGCCGATTGTCCGGGAACCGGATGGCCTGGCGATGAGCTCGCGTAACGTCTATTTAACTCCCGAACAACGCTTGCAGGCCCTGACCCTCTCAGCCGTTTTAACGCAGAGCAGAGACCGTGTAAGGGCTGGCGAGCGGGATGCAAAGACCCTGCTTGCTGCAGCCAGAAAACAGATCGATGCGCTCCCCGATGCGCGGCTCGATTATCTGCAGATCTGCCATCAACACAGCCTCGAAGAGGTCGCCAACGTCGATGAGGATTCAGTGATGCTGCTCGCCGTGTTCGTCGGCGACACGCGTCTGATCGACAACAGCTACCTGCTGGATGTGAGTTAAGCATGCCGAGAAGTGGAGAGATCGCCCGCGCGAACCTGGCAAACCTGTACCGGATTTTCACTGTTCCCGAAGCGCCTGATTCCACCCTCGGGCAGATCGATCAGGCGATTTCGGACGATGTGGCCGGGTTTCTTCAGGAACATATTGTCGCTCTGGAGCGCGAGATTGAGGAGATCGAAGCCGACTTTACCGGTTACGGCATCCCGGATGATCCCATGTTCGTCTCCGACTACACTGAGTTCGTCAAGGAGAAGCTGGTAGCCCAGTCGGTGCATACCGCCTCTCCGGGGTTTATCGGGCATATGACCTCGGCAATCCCGTATTTCATGCTGCCGCTGTCGCGAATCATGATTGCCCTCAACCAGAATACCGTCAAGGTTGAGACCTCAAAGGCCTTTACTCCGCTGGAGCGTCAGGTTCTGGCGATGCTGCATCGTCTCGTGTATCAGCAGGATGATGATTATTACCAGCGGTGGATACACGACAGTCAGCATGCCCTGGGTGCTTTCTGTTCTGGCGGAACAGTCGCCAATATTACCGCGCTGTGGGTCGCCCGTAACCGTCTGTTCGCACCCTGTGGTGAGTTTAAGGGAATTTCTCAGGAAGGGTTTTTAAATGCCCTGAAATACAAAGACTGTCAGGGGGTGGCTGTGTTCGTTTCACGGCGAGGTCACTACTCACTCGGTAAGGCTGCCGATTTGCTCGGTATCGGTCGTGAGAACCTGATAGCCGTTGAGACTGACGAGCAAAACCGGATCGATCTGCAGCATTTGCGTGAACATTGTCGCAGGTTGCGCAATGCCGGGATTCTGCCCCTGGCGGTCATCGGGATTGCCGGAACCACCGAGACGGGGAATGTTGATCCTCTCGATGAACTGGCCGATTTTGCCGTTGAGCAGAACTGCCATTTTCATGTCGACGCCGCCTGGGGCGGTCCAACCCTTTTTTCCAGAACCCACAGCAAGCTGTTGCGGGGAATCGAAAGGGCTGATTCGGTGACGCTCGATGCCCACAAGCAGCTCTATGCCCCGATGGGGGCGGGGATGGTCCTTTTTCGTGATCCTGCCGCATTGAGCGCTATCGAGCATCATGCTGCCTATATCCTTCGGGAAGGCTCCAAGGATCTCGGCAGTCATACACTGGAAGGCTCACGTCCCGGCATGGCGATGCTGGTTCATGCCGGACTGTCGATTATCGGTCGCAAGGGCTATGAACTTTTGATGGACCTGGGCATTGAGCGGGCCCGCACTTTCGCCGGTATGGTTGAAGATCATCCGGATTTTGAGCTAGTGACCCGCCCAGAGTTGAATATCCTGACTTACCGGTATAACCCGGCCGGAGTTCAGGCCGCTCTGGCCAAGTCATCACTGAAACAGAAGAATGCGATCAATCGTGTGCTCGATCAAGTGACCAGGCTGGTTCAAAAAACGCAGCGGGAATCAGGCAAAACCTTTGTCTCGCGGACTCGAATCCGCCAGGCACGGTACGGGGAAGAGCCGATCACCGTCTTTCGTGTGGTGCTGGCCAATCCACTGACCACCAGGGACATTTTAGCCGCGGTCCTCGATGAACAGTGTGCTATCATCAGACAGGACAGGATTGCCGAACTGCTCGATGAACTCTGTGTGATGGTTGACGCCGCGGGATGACTTTCGTCCGGGTGCCTCTCGGTCTCCACAAATCCTGCAAGAAGAGTCTCTTGACCATGCCGTGCATCTATACCGCCAAATACCTGCTTCCCGGAAACGCCCCGCTGATCGTCGGCGGGGCGTTGCTTGATCTGGACGGGCGGATCTCCGAGGTTGCACCGCTACCGCAGCTGCGACGTGCTCACCCGGGTGTCGGGATTATAGATTTCGGTGAAGCGCTGATGTTGCCAGCGCTGGTCAACGCCCATACCCATCTGGAGCTGACGGATTATCCACGCTGGGTCGAACTTGCCGGCTGTCATCAAAATCCTGCAAGCTTTGTCGAATGGATTGAGCAGGTTATCCGGGTCAAACATGCCGTGCCGCAGGAAAACTATCCGGGTTCACTTGGTCGCGGGATAGACCTTTGCCTGCAGGCTGGGACCGGCACGGTGGGCGATATCCTCTCGTATCTGCCTGCCCGCAAGGCGTACCACGGTTGCCCGCTGCGCGGGCGAATCTATCTGGAAGCCCTGGGGCAGGATGAGAAATTTATCGCCGAAGCACTCGCCAGGATTGATAGCGTTTTGGGGGAGAAGTCCATCGGGGCGCTTGAACTGGGTGTGTCGCCACATTCACCCTATACGGTCAGCAGCGAATACCTGGCGCAGCTCTTTGCCAGGTGCCGGGCAGAACAGCTCAGCTGTGCAACGCATGTCGCAGAGTCTTCCGCAGAGATCGATTTTCTCCTCGAAGGCAAGGGCGTTATCCGCGACCAACTCTACCCGTTTGTCGGCTGGCAGGAATACCTTGGCCGGGTCCCGCGACAACGGTCGATCGCCTATCTGCATTCACTGGGGGGGCTGCAGTCGCACAACCTGCTGGTGCACGGCGTTCAGCTGACCCAGGGTGAGGTCGATCAGATTGCTGCGGCGGGCTGTTCCGTGGCTCTCTGTCCCCGCTCCAACGCACGGCTGGATGTTGGCAAGGCGCCGGTCGAAGCTCTCCTGCGGGCTGGCGTCAATCTTGCTCTGGGGACCGACAGCCTGGCCAGTTGTGACAGTCTTTCGATCTGGGACGAGTTGGCGTTTGCGGCAAACTGGTTCGCGGGGCAGGTCGATGCCCCGGCGCTGATCCGGATGGCGACCTCGGGGGGCGCTGCCGCTCTCGGCTTGAGCCAGACAGTCGGCAACCTTCAGCCAGGTGCTGATACCGGCTTTCAGGTGTTGCGGCCAGCCTCACTGCCGGCAACCGGTGATCTCTACGATTTCCTGGTCGCACCGGGACGTGGCGACGAAGTGGCTCAACTCTATCTAGGCGGGGCGGCCGTATTGCCAGACAGGCCATAACCTCATATAGTTGCAGAAGGAAGGTTTTCTGACCGACGCAAAAAAATGCGTTCGACACATGTGACGCGGAACGTTATTGGATCATGATTGAAGAATTTGGAACAGTTGTAGAATTGAAAGGGAAGCAGGTCGCAGTGGTTCTGTGCCAACGCCACAGCGCCTGCGATCACTGCCCCTCGAGTGGTGCCTGCCAGATCGGCGACGATAAACAGTCGATGCTCGTTGAGGCGTTCAATCTGATCGGAGCTGAGGTCAGTGACCGGGTCAAAATTGTGACCTCTTCGAGGAATTTTCTCCAGTCGTCCTTTCTGCTCTATATCGTTCCGATCATCGGTCTGTTGATCGGAGCGCTGATCGGGCAGGCGCTCGGAGAATATCTGCAGACAGACCTTGAGCCGACCCTGCTGTCGGCTATCCTGGGTGTGGCCTTTCTGGTGGGGACATTTCTCTCCATCAGGATCGGCACGCGAGCCTTGAGCAGGGAACTTTACATGCCGCGCATTACCGAAAAACAACCTCAACCTGATGTTCAGGCGGAAGAGCTCAAGCATGGGAATTAAAATTATCGCTACCAACAAAAAGGCCTATCACGATTACTTTATCGATGACACCTATGAGGCGGGCCTGGTTCTGACGGGGACCGAAGTCAAGTCGCTGAGGCTCGGCAAGGT
>PKUD01000037.1 GCA_002869695.1 Desulfuromonas sp.
TCATCTAGCAGATGGCCTTGATCATGTCTCGTGTTATCCGCTTTCTGGGCCTGGAAGGACAGCATTTATCGCTGGCGAATGACCAATCAGGTGCTTATTCAATAAGGATTTTCTAGGTCTTCGGCGGAGAACGTGTGGTTTCTTTTGCGAAAGACCGAATCATGCCCCTTTTTCCAGTTCTTTATCTGCATTGAATCCTTACCAAGGCTCCGCCGTACGAGGCCGACAGGGAGGACCAATGCGAAAAAGAGGATGGTCAGGATAACGCTGGAAGCGACCCTGCCTAAGCCGCTGCTCAAGGCAAACCAAAGGATGCCAAAGGGTTTGAAAACAGAAGGGACGGTCATCGCAATAAGGAGCAAGACGATTGCCGCGGTGATGAGATGCGGCTGCCTCCATATCAGATAGCAAACAAGACAGATCAATACCAGGGCAAGGCCCGAATCTTTGCTTTTTTCAGCGTCAGCGTTTTTGTTGTCGATAATCATCACTCAATTCCAATATGGCGTCATCGGGGATCAATATTAATCCAGCTCATATGTTTGCTGCCAATAGTCCCGGTCGGCATAAAGCGGTTGCTCTGTCTTGCTGAACAGAAAATCCCCCATGACGAGGTAGTCCATTTCCGTCGCCATGAAGCAGCGGTAGGCGTCTTCTGGGGTACAGACGATCGGCTCGCCCCTGACGTTGAAGCTGGTATTGACGATCAGGCCATAGCCCGTCTGCTGGCGAAATGTGTCAATCAACTGCCAGTATTTGGGATGAACATTCCGGCTGACCGACTGGATACGAGCCGAATAGTCAATATGCGTGATAGCCGGGACATCCGAGCGTGGATGATAGAGACGCTCGTAGAGGGGCAGGGAGTGATAGCCCTCCGGCAGGGTGTTGCGTCTTTCTTCCCGGACCGGCGCGACCAGCAGCATATAGGGAGAGGGGCGATCCAACTCGAAAAATTCACTGATGCATTCTTCGATCACCGACGGCGCAAAAGGACGAAAGCCTTCACGGTACTTGATCTTTAGGTTGAGTTTTTTCTGCATTTCCGGATGACGGGCATCCCCCAGGATAGAACGGTTGCCCAGTGCGCGAGGGCCATACTCCATACGTCCCTGAAACCAGCCAACCACCTGACCCTCGGCAAGAAGGCTGGCCACCTTGCCGCAGAGCTCGTTAAAGTCAGAAAATTTCAAACTTGAAGCCTGATAACGCCGAGCCAGTTTAAGAATATCCCTGGAGTCATATTCCGGTCCGAGCAGAGCCCCTTTCATCGCGTCCTGGCCGCTGCACTCCTTGGGGTTGTCGAGATAAATGTGCCACCCGGCCAATGCTGCACCGAGCGCACCGCCCGCGTCACCACTGGCGGGTTGAACCCAGATATCCTGAAACAATCCCGACCTCAGCAATTTCCCGTTGGCCACGCAGTTAAGGGCCACACCGCCTGCCATGACCAGGTTGTCGCACTGGGTCAAATCTCTTGCGGTTCTGGCAAGGCGCAACACAATCTCTTCGGTTACTTCCTGGATCGCTAACGCAAGGTTCATATGGTCCTGACCAAGGGAGTCTTCTGCCTTGCGCCTCGGCACGCCAAAGAGCTTGTGCCAGGCATTATCAACACACATGGTGAGGCCGGTCGCAAATTCGAAATAATCCATATTGAGCAGGAAGGAGCCATCTTCGCGGAGATCGATCAAGTCAGAGAAAATCAGTTCAATCCATTCTTTGACCTGTACAGAGTTCTTATCTCCATAGGGGGCTAGCCCCATCAGCTTGTATTCACCGCTATTGACTTTGAATCCACAGTAATGGGTGAAGGCAGAATAGAGCAGACCGAGTGAATGAGGAAAGTCGAGCTCACGCAGAACCTCGATGCTGTTCTCGCGACCCCTGCCGATCGTGCTGGTGGACCATTCTCCGACTCCATCCAGGGTCAGTATCGCCGCCTCGGTGAAGGGCGACGGATAAAAGGCGCTGGCTCCATGGGAAAGATGGTGCTCGGGAAAAATAACCTTGGGGCAGCAACCGCAAAGTTGTTTGAACTCATCTTTTAGCATCTGCCGCATAAACAGCTTTTCCTTGATCCAGACCGGCATGGCCGAGAGAAAACTCCGCAGACCGCGGGGGGCAAAGCTGTGATAGGTTTCAAGCAGACGCTCGAATTTCAGGTAGGGCTTGTCGTAAAAAGCGACGACGCCGATGTCTGCCAGTTGCAGACCCGCCTCCTCGAGCACGTAGGCAATCGCCTGTCGCGGAAAGGACGAGTCATGTTTCTTACGGGAGAAGCGCTCTTCGTGAGCGGCGGCGACGATTTCGCCATCGACAATCAAGGCCGCCGCACTGTCATGGTAAAAAGCAGAAATCCCGAGGATTGATTCCGACATGGCCCGACACTCTTTCTAAAAAATAGCGTAGATAAAGGGAGCTATGGCGGTGCCGCCTGTCAATACGACAAGTGCCCCAAAGACCAACAGAAAAAAGATGATAGGCAGCATCCAGAATTTTTTGCGCGTGTTTAAGAATCCCCAAATATCTTTCAAAAAATCCATACTAAATATCCTTAGCCGAAAGTCAACCTGCCACGAACTAGCCCTGGCGAAAGCGGATTGCCTTGTCAGTGAACCAGACGAGAAAGCTGCTTGCCATTGGTATCCCAAGTCATTTCAAGTCCTTTGCTTAGGCCGCGCTCAACATCGAGAAAGCGTTTGAGACGACCATTTTCATAAAATTCAACCTCAATGCCATCCGGGATGAATTCCCCATTGGCGTCAACGCGGCCCTGTACCAGCTTGTGCGGAGCCGCAGAAGGGTAACTGGTCATTTGCACGCTGAGGGGGCGCGGATCGAGGGGGTGCCCTTCCAGCGAACGGCTGACCTGATCCAGCTTGCTGCGGGCATCAGAATTGTTCGGATTCAGGCGCAAGGCTTCCTGCAGACTGGGATAAGCAATGCGCGCGCGACCGCGGTCTGCCATGTTTATTCCGAACAGGGCGTGCCCCCAGTCGTAGTAAGGCATCTTTTGGCTGACCAGCAACAAGTTGGCCGCAGCTTCTTCCAGGTTTTTGAGGTCCAGCAGCAGCTGACCCAACTTGAGCCGCAGTTCGATGGAGTTGGGGTATTGCTCCAGGTATTTATAAAGATGACCGATTGCCGCCTTCGTCCGCCCGTTGCGAACATAGATCGTTGCCAGACTGGTGGCTGCGTTGTCGGCGACCTGCTGATACTCACCGCCAACGTCCAGGGCCTGCCGTGCGAGGCGGGCGGCATCATCGTCTTTCCCCGCCCATAAAAGCACCCGGGCGAGGTTGGCTAATGCCCGTCCCTGCACCAACGGGTTGACGCCACCTTCAATTCTGGCTGTGACGGCGGGGAGAGCCTCTTCTTGCCAGTCCGGGTCGGGGTCAACCAGGCCCTGTCTGGTCATGACCTCGAGCAGCTCAACCGCCAACAATTTGTGCCCTTCGATGGTTGGATGCACATGGTCAAGAAAAAACTCCTCGCCAAGGATCGAGTGTTTTTTTGTACTCAGCATACGCTGCTCGAGCAGGTCCTCGAAATCGACCAGTGTAACCTGACGCTCTTTGGCGACCTCGGCAACGATCTTGCCAATTGGTGACTGGGCTCGCAGTGGGCAAACATCCTCGTCACGAGCCATGACCAGCTCTTTTTTGGCTTCTTCGAAGCGGTGCAGGGCGAACAGCGCCTGACCGCGACGATAGCGCAGGTCGGCGGAATCTGGGTTGAGAGCGACGGCCTGGTCGAGAAAGTGAAGCACCATTTCCCATTGCTGCTGCCAGACAAGCGGCTTCGTCATCGACAACAATTTCCAGACCTTTTGTTGAGTGGCCTCGCTGGTTCCCGCTGTATCCTGGCTCTTGAAGGGGGAACAATCCTTCAGGTTGGATGCCGGCTTAACAAAGACGACCCGAGCTCCAACCGAACGAGCCATGGTAACCATGCTTTCCAGGCTGATGCGGAAATGGTTGATGACGTTTTGCTGCAGAATTTTATCTCGCTGATAGCCCTGCAGACCTACGGATCGATCCAGAATGGTATCCACTTCTGCGCTTAGCTTGTAATGCTCTTCATCGTCTGTATCAGTGGACGTTGCTCGGCTCTGCAATACCTTGGTCAATGCCGACCATGTGCGGGTTTTGGATAACACCGCAGCGGTTGAACGCACCAGGGGTGATAGCTCGCGCAATTTCCGGTAGGTCCGTTCTTCAAGAAATTCATTATGCCCGGTATAGATGATAAACAAGTCGGGCTGATAATCGATCAACTCTTCCATCAGGTTCGCCACCCGGTAGCTGGCGTAGCTGATCGCGCCGGCGTTGATGACTTCCCAGTTCTTGGTCCTGTCGCTTGCCGGCAGGAGTTCACGAAGCCAGCCGCTGAAAGAGGTGCTGTCGTCGTAAGGTCTGCCGTAGGTGGTCGAGCCACCGAGGGTGAAAATACGGTAGGTGTTCGGAGCTTTCTGCTGAGCAAAGCTTTGCCGGTTGAAATAATCTTTTTTGTTGGACGCCGTGATCATTAGTTCATCGCCGGCAGCACCGCTCGTGGGGACGAACAGGGGCGCATTGGATGCAAAGCCGACGAACGGGTCGTCGGTCTGCAGGGCGGGGTTGACCCCGAAGAGTGCCAGCCCCCCTTCAAGAAGAAGAAAGAAAACCAGAACCGATACGACCGGGAGCAGGAAGGCCTGCCAGAGAGGAATCTGTCGCTTTGCTTGCGGCAGAGGACCTCGATCTGGACCGGACCCTGGCGTGCGGTGCGATTTAGGCATTGGGAGAGAACCTTAAACTCTGGTAAGAGAGTAAAATTTTCGTAGTACCATGACATGTTCGTCAACGCCGCAAGGCAGTTGACATATTCTCCGCCCATCCAGCTCAAAAGGTGAGCGTTTAACGATAGAATGTGAGTATTTTTCTACCATATATGGCCTGGAAATTCCAGATTAAAGGGTGCCTTCAGCCCATCGCAAGGCGACAGATACGGGCTGTGCCGATCTGTGGAATCGCGGGTGTTTTCCAGATGAAACCCTTCGTGACAAGACCCTGTCATGGCGCCTTCCTGCGCGGGGGAAAAAAGGGGCGGGCCATGCGGCCCGCCCCAAATCATGGAACATTATTCAACTGAAGCTTAATGCTCAGCGATCATTAATGCGACGGGAACGGTGCCCCGTTCTGCAGCATATGGTCACGGGCACCTTCGGTATCAGCATGGCAGCCGATACAAGCGAAGCCCCAGCTGCCGCCCGGGTTTGCCCGGTGGCTTTCACTGCCCGAGTTATGGCACGCAGCACAAGAGGCGTTGAGATCCCGCGGGAAGGTGATTTCATCCCAGACGCGATCTGGATCCTCGCCAGGAACGTTTGTCAGATCACCCGCAGTGCTTGCAGCATGGACCGCATGGACCCGGTTGGTCAGCGGATCAGCATGGTTGCCCGACTGGTCGTGGCAGGCCAGGCAGCCGTCGGTGCCGAAGTAGCTGCGGTGAGCGTAGGTGCTGAAGTTCCGCTGCTCGTGGCAGCCGGTACATTCGCCGGCAACCTTCATTTCTTCATCAGCCGTGCCGACCTGGAAGGTCACGAGTTCCCAGCCGTCGAGCGGATAGTAGCGGGGACCAATGTGGCGGCCGTCAGTTGTGCGATCGCCGATCGTCGAGTAATCAATTTTGGACTGGACCATGTAGGTGCCGGCTGCCATGTCTTCAGTGATCGGCAGCAGCTGATATTTGAAGCCCTCAGCGTCGGTCAGTACCTGGGCATCGTCCGCTGCGGCACTGGCCAGCATGCTACGACCTTGATCCGGAGGGGTGCCAGCCGGGGTAATTTCCGGATCCATATAGTCAGGATCGGTGGTCGAACCTGGGGTCAGGACCGGTACCGCCAGGGCGCGTGGGCCATAGACGTACAGAGTGGCTTCGCGGAGGAACGCAGTGTCCGCCTCGGTGTAAGCGAATCCCTGATCCGTGGTGACCGTCACCGTGATGACATCACCAGCTTCATAGACGTCTGGGGTATCATCGTCGTCAGCGGAAAGGCTGATGACTGTGTTGTAGAGCATGTCGTCGCGGTCGTAGATGACCTCATGAACAACAGAGATGCTGCCACCGACACTATTCACCGAGTCTGCCGGGTGGCAGATTGAGCAAGTAGCATTAGTCGCTGGGCCGCCGCTATGGGTGGGTTCCGCACCGGAGAAGGTCACATCATGACAGGTCGCGCACGCCTCGGCAGTGGGGTTGGTCTTCCAGTTGTCAGCCTGCGCCTGACCACCATCAAAGTGGCATTTCGAGCATTCCGCGATGTTCTGGGGATAGGTCACTTCGGACCAGTCCCAGGCGGTCAGCATGAGGCCCGTCTGGTGTTCACCGTGGATAGAGTGGACCAGTTGTGCCAGCCAGGCACCATCCGCCTGCATCACGTCACCGTAATCATTGCCGAGCGGGGTGTGGCAGATCACGCAGCCCTGGGGGGTCTGGTAGCCGCTGCCGTGAGCGGCGCTTTGCAGCGGATCGCCGTGGCAGTTGGTACAAGCTTCCTGCAGGACGATCGCGCGGGAGAAGGTGGCTTCATCCTGCGACAGTACGCCTGTATCCAAACCATCATCAGGGATTATGAAATCGACGATCGCAGCTTCGCGAGAGAGGAAATCGTCAATTCCACCGGCGCGGACCAGCAGGCGCTGTTCGTGGGTGATATCGAAATCGGGTGCCCGGGTCAGATCGCCGGCGGCGAGGTCGACCAAGAACCTGTAGGTATAGGTGCCATCAGGACCTTCTGTGAAGTCGCCGGAGTTCGGATACGGGTTGCCTGAGCGGTCAGTACCGCTACGCTCATATAGCCAGCGCTCGGGCTGTGCGGTACCCCAGGTGGTGACCGGATCGACGGTATTCTCAAAGGTGGTTAACGAATCCGTACCAGCAGGAACGATATCAGCGATATAGAAACGGAAATCGTCAAGGGTCAGCCCCGTAACAGCAGTCACGCCATCCTCTTCAAAGGCGTTGAATGTGACCGTGTCGGTCGCCCCTGCACCACTCGCAACGACGATATCGCTGACGACAATCTTCGGATCCACCAACGGATGCAAGCTGTCAATGCTCAGGCCTACCACTTGGTCTTCACCATGACAGACGTTACAGGATTCATCCGTGTGGACAGCATCCATCCCGTCTTCACCGTCAACGCCATCGACACCGTCAACGCCATCGACACCGTCAACGCCATCGACACCGTCAACGCCATCGACACCGTCAACACCGTCAACACCGTCAACACCTGCGATACCTGGGGCTCCATCCTTCCCGTCATCCCCTTCACATCCGCCCAGTACCAGCGCGCAGACCATTAGCGCAGCCAGCAACAATTTGAACCACAAACTCTTCCCTTTCATGTAATACCTCCTAGTCAGGGTGAAGTGCACCCGGTCAGCAAGAGCCTTCTAAGTCTCTATTTGTCCGGGTCCTGTATGAATTGACCTCTTCAGGTCAAGAATTGTGCAAGTATCCGAAAAATATAAATAAATATTCTAAGTCCACCCAGGCCGGTGGCAGCCGGCATCTGGTTGTGTCTAGCAGAAGCAAGCAGTTCAAGATAGATGTACCGCTCTGCTTTTTTGCCCTTTTTCTTAACTCCTAGAATATGTCAATGACTTCAATAAGATTGACGCTATGTTTGTTATCTAAGGAATTATTATCACAATATTTTGAACCTGCAAGCAGTCTCCAGATATAAAATGCCATAAAAATTAAATAGTTAAATCCGAATATAGCAGTGTAGCATTGCCCCATTAACTACATGGGTTGAGACGTTGGGCTTTGGTCATTGATTGGTTTATTTTTGAGATAATGGGTGAGGCGAATAAGTGAGATGTTTTGGCTGATTGAGACGCTTTTGTTGAGTCTTGTCTCTCTCGACCGGACTGCACCTGAATGTTCCTTGTGGATAAAATTAAATTAGACGCCGGGCAAATTTTTCTGCTGAAAAGATATACTGCAAGCAGGTTATGCGGTTGCAATAGGTTTATCGCTTCAGTTCAGGAGTTTGCCAATGATTGCCGACGAAACCGATCTTAACTCACCAACCTGGTACGGGCTCACGGCAGAACAGGCCTTGCAGAGTCTCGAGACAGATCCTTCCGGATTGTCTTCCGATGTGATTCGCGACCGGCAGTCTCTCCACGGGTTCAACGAACTGGCGACTGTCGGCGACCGGACTGCCTGGTCAATCCTGCTTGCCCAGTTCAAAAATATCCTGATCATCATCCTGCTTTGCGCCACTCTGCTTTCAGCACTTCTCGGTCATGGTATCGAGGCTGCTGCCATCACGGTTATCGTTCTTTTCGCCATTATTCTCGGTTTCGTGCAGGAATATCGCGCGGGGAATGCGCTGAAAGCTCTGCAGCGCCTGACCGCCCCGACGGCGAGGGTTTTGCGTGATGGTCGTGAATCGGAAATTCCGGCGCGCGAGCTGGTGCCCGGCGATATCGTTCTGCTGCGAATGGGGGACCGGGTGCCGGCAGATGTGCGGCTGATCGAGGCGGTNAACCTGCAAGCCGATGAATCGTCATTGACCGGGGAATCGGTGCCGGTCTCCAAGCAGGTTGACGCGCTGTCTGTTGCCGAGTTGCCGGTGGCTGATCGCGTCAATATGGCGTTTTCTGGGACTCATGTGACGTATGGCCGGGGCACGGCGGTGGTGACGGCGATCGGCATGGAGACGGAATTCGGACGGATCTCCGCACTGCTGCAGGGGGTCAAGGTTGACAAAACCCCGTTGCAGAAAAATCTCGACCGGGTCGGCCGGCTGCTCGGTATTGTCGCCCTGGTGATCGTTGCTGCGATCGTCCTGCTCGGTTTTTTACGCGGCGCGCCGCTGCTGGAGATGTTGATTTTCGGCATTGCCCTGGCCGTCGCTGTGGTGCCCGAAGCGCTGCCGGCGGTGGTGACTATCTCGCTGGCGATCGGTATGCAGCGGATGGTCAAGCGCAATACCCTGGTCAACCGGTTGCCGACGGTGGAGACGCTCGGCAGCACATCGATTATCTGTTCCGACAAAACCGGGACCCTGACCCGGGATGAAATGACGGTCCGCGAATTATGGGTCAACGGGCGGAGTGTTCAACTCTCCGGCAACGGGTATGAACCTCAGGGGCATTTCTCGCAGGACGGAAAGGAGATCAAGCCGTTACCCTGCTGGGGCGAACTGTTTCGTGGCGCGGCGCTGGCGGGGGACACGGTACTGGCCACAGAGGAAGGGCGCTGGGAGATCAAGGGGGATCCGACCGAGGGGGCGCTGGTGGTGGCCGCAGCCAAGGCAGGGTTCGACAAAGCAGATCTGGAGCGGCATTATCCCCGGATCGATGAACTCCCCTTTACCTCTGAAAGCAAGCGGATGGCGACTCTGCACCGGGCTCCAGACGGCACTCATTTTGTTTACCTGAAGGGGGCAGCCGAGGTCGTTCTGGATTGTTGTGACTGTCTGCTGACTGATGACGGTGAGGTGCCGCTCGATCCGCCTATGCGGCGTGAGATCGAGGGGACAGTGGAACAGATGGCGGATCGGGCGCTCCGGGTCCTGGCAGTTGCTTATCGTTCCGGCGGCGACCTGCGGGAGATTGAACGAGGCCTGGTGTTTGCCGGACTGTTCGGAATGATCGATCCTCCTCGAACCGAAGCTGCAGAGGCGATCCGGGTGTGCGGTCAGGCCGGAATCACGCCGATCATGATCACCGGAGATCATCCTCGTACCGCTGTGGCGATTGCCCGTGAACTGGCCATCTATAGTGACGGTGAAGTGGTGACCGGTAGTGAACTTGAGCGAATGAGCGACGCGGAGCTGCTGAACAGGGTTGAACGAATCCAGGTTTACGCACGGGTCTCCCCCGAACACAAGTTGCGGGTAGTGGATGCGTGGAAGGAGCGGGGACGGGTGGTGGCGATGACCGGCGACGGAGTCAACGACGCACCTGCGCTGAAGCGGGCGGATATCGGTGTGGCGATGGGAATCACCGGCACCGATGTCAGCAAACAGGCCGCCGCGATGACCCTGACCGATGACAACTTCGCTTCAATCGTCGGCGCGGTGGAAGAAGGGCGCGCTATATTCAGCAATATAAAAAAATACCTGATGTACCTGCTGTCGTCGAATATCGGCGAGATCGGCCTGCTTGCGGGGGCGACCCTGGCGGGGTGGCCGCTGCCGCTCACCGCTGTGCAGATTCTCTATGTCAACTTGGCGACGGACGGCTTGCCTGCGCTGGCGCTGGCGGTCGATCCGCAGGAGGAGGATCTGATGATCAGGCCCTCCCGTGATCCACGTAGCGGTATCTTTACCCGTCCGGTGGTTGTGCTGATGGTTGCGGGAGGGGTCTGGTCCACGGTGGTCAACCTGTTTCTGTTCCGCTGGGCACTCGATTCGGGCCGTAATCTGGCGGAGGCAATGACCATGGCATTCGTCTCTCTGGTGTTGATTCAGTTTCTCAAGGCTTACTGTTTTCGCTCTGATCGACATTCCGTGCTGCGGCGCCCCTTCGCCAACCAGTGGCTCAACCTGGCGATAGTCTGGGAGTGCGTTCTCCTGCTGTTGATCGTTTATCTACCTTTTCTGCACCTTCCGTTTAATACCTTCTCCCTCTCGCTGGTCGATTGGCTGGTGATCCTCTCTGCGGCCCTGACAATCGTTCCGGTCCTCGAATTATCCAAGTGGCTGGTCCGCCGCAACGTCTTCGGATGTCTGGATGTGTCATCGACCGCTTGATGCAGACGCCTGAGGTCCCCCCCCTCTTTTTTTGACCCAATAAATAACGCGCATTGCAGGCCGGTATTATTTAAAACCTATGCCAAAATCTTTTTATAGCAAAAAAGCAATTTTTGTTATTCAGCCTATTTTAAACATCGGCAAAATATGGTACAAACTCCTCAGTTTTATTCGTGGCTTTGCGAAGAAAGGAGGCGGTTCAATAAAGGGTAGGTGACGAGTCGCGAAACAGTTGTTCGAGTTTTTACTGATGAGTAAAGAGGAGGTAAGGTATATGCCAGAAAAACTGGTAAGAAACAAGCCCAGGCGCCTGTTTGGGCTGCTGGCGGTACTGCTGATTTTGGCAGCGTGTACCACGGGCGCGATCAGGGAGAAGATGCTGTCTCTGCCTGTGATCGAGGGGGCCAGCTACGTGGGGCAGGACACCTGCCTCGGTTGCCACGAGGATATGGGGGCAAGCTTTGCCCGCAATGTCCACGGGCGGCTGGCCGATTTTGAAATGATGGGCGCGGAAAAGGGCTGCGAGTCTTGTCACGGTCCCGGCAGTCTGCATGTCGAGGGTGACGGCGATACCGACCGGATCCTGCGTCCTGCGGAATTGACTGCTGCCGAAACCGGAGCCATCTGTGCCAAGTGTCACAGCAACGGCAAGCTGATGGACTGGACCCACAGTGAGCATGCCCTGGCTGATCTCAGCTGCACGGCCTGTCACAGCATGCACACCGAAGAACCGCTCAAGGCAAACTTGAAACAGGAAGACCCGGAGCTTTGCTTCTCCTGTCACCAGGAGATGATGGCGAAGACCAACTTCCCGTCGCACCATCCGATCAAGGAAGGCAAGATGACCTGCGGCGACTGCCACAACCCCCACGGTGAGTTGAACACCCATGAGCGGAGCAACGATCTCTGTTTGAACTGTCATACCCGGTATCAGGGTCCGTTCGTGTTCGGTCACGCGCCGGTTGAAGACGACTGCACGATCTGCCACGATCCGCACGGCTCGGTTGCCAACAACATGCTGGTGCAGAACGAACCATTTCTTTGCCTGCAGTGCCATGAAGGTCATTTCCACATTCTGCGGGAAGGTTTTGATCCGGCAAGTGGAAACTTCAATGATGGTGTCAAGGTTGGTGGTGTCCCAAATCCCTTCCCCACAAAGGCCGATGCACAGGCCTGGATAGCTGCTAATGCTGCACCTGGAGTGCGTTACTTCATTAACAAGAATAACGACGCAGGGACATCATGGTCTATCTCGGAACGGTCAACGACCAATACCGATTTGACAACCGCAGCAAATCCCCATGGTGTGGAGGGTTTCCAGATGTCTTTCGGGACCAAGTGCACGACCTGTCACAAAGTTGTTCACGGCAGTGACCTGCCGTCGCAGCCGCTGGGTGGCTCGGGCTTGACCCGCTAATGGCTTGTATGAACTTTTCGTTAGGAGGCAAAAAAATGAAGCAACGCCTTGTTTGGTTGCTTGCTTTGTCGTCCTGCCTGATCATCGGAATGAGCATCCCGGCCTTTGCGGCCAGCAGCTCCGGAAGTGTCGAGCTGAGGGGAATCATTACCGATGTCGAGGACAACACGGCACGTGCCAATGAATATGTAACAACGCGGGAGGATGACGGGGCGACCCTCTCCCCCAAAATGGATCTTAAAGTGGTCGATGGCAAAAGTGCCTTCGATATGAGCGCAGATCTTAAAAGCGCGGATAATTTCAGCCTCGAAGTCGATTTCGACCTTAACCGGATTTTCAAGTTCGGTACCAGCCTGGACGCGTTCCAGCACTGGAAAGACAAGGAAACGCTGGAGCAACTTGGCGCGACAATGCAGGGGGATATTGACGGTGACCAGCCCCGCGTGTCAACCAACCTGACCGGCTCTTTAAATACCGCTTATCCCAGTTTGGATGAAGCGAATGCTCAGTATTTTGAAGAGCAGTCAAATGATTATCTGGTTACGCGCAGGGAGTGGACAAGTGAGGCGGAACTGCATTTGCCCGAACTGCCCAATATCGTGTTTCATGCCGGTCAACGTGTCGAAACGCGCAATGGCATGGAGCAGTCGATTACCCTGAGCAAGTGTAGCTCATGTCACATAGAGGCGGAGGGTAAGGACATCGACGAGCGTACCGAAGATCTCAGCTTCGGCATGACCGGCAAGTTTGGTCTGGTGACCATAGACTACGAATATCTGAATCGTAAGTTTGAGGATGAGTCAAGCATCGAGGAGTATAATTATCTCTTCGCCGGGAAAACACGAGCTGACGTCGTCGACCGGACTCAACTGCTCTATGACGGTGTGCAGGAATATTCAAACACACCCGATTCAGACAAGGACAGCCATATGCTCAAAGCCCGGGTCGACCTTTCAAGTAACACGGTCTTCACCGGCAGCTTTGTCCAGGCCGACATCGAGAGCCAGAAACAGGATGTCCTCGATGAAGGCGGCGACGGGACCCCGACCTATCAGTTTGTCGGCAGTGATACGCTGGAAACTGAATATACCGGTTATACCGGAAAGTTTGCCACCCGCCTCGGGCCGGTTCGTCTTTCTGCTAGTGCCAATATCTACGAGATTGAGGGTCCTGAATATACCCTGGACTTTCCTGATCGTGATGTGATTGATGTTGACCCGTACCTCAACCCGCAGACTTATCATTCGGCAGAATCCCGTGAGGCGATGGAGCTTGGCCTCGATGCCGTCTACCGAATCAGTATGGGGACGACACTGCGGTTGGGTTATGACTACGAAGAGATCGAGCGTGAAGAGGAAGAACTCGGGACCACCGAGACTCATTCTGTCAAGGCGGCGATCAATTCCCGTTTGGCCAAAGGACTGTCACTCCGTGGGAGTTATGAATATCAGGACATTGAAGAGCCCTTCTACCTTGAAGACGGCACCGGTATCGCTCAGAACTATGATGACGGCACGATTCAGGCGACTGAAGCTGGCGATGGCGTCTACGTTCTGAACACCGCAGATTTCACGAATATCGACAACAATACCAACACCGTTTACTACTGGAACAGTGTCTATGGGAGCCGGACGATGGATGCGACCAATCAGCCAGACGAAGTTCACGAGCTGAAGGGGAGTGTCAACTGGTCGCCCGCTGCAAATATGGCTGCGACGATTTCTGCGCGGGTACGCATGGAAGAGAATGGCTCTGTGCAGTATGAGCAGACCTCCTATGTCCCGGGATTCTCGTTCTGGTATGCGCCGAACGGGAAAATGAACATGACCATGGCCTACACATTCAATAAGCAGGAAACGGAAAATAATATGTGTGTCGGCTGGTACCATGGCTGAGCGAACGGTGTCTCATCGGCCCAGTTTGGGTCGACATGTGATGTCGCTGAATACGACTCCAAAGTACACACCCTGGCTCTGAACGCAAATTATCAGGCCACTGAAAAACTGAAATTGAATGCTGGAATTACCTACAACAAAGCTGAAAGCAGCTGGGAGTGGGAATTTGCTGATCGCGACACATCTTCGTTTGGTGCTGGCGCTGGTGCTTATGATGATTCCAACGACATTAACAACCTGATTGATACCTACTCGGATCTGTCTTATACCGAAGTTCAGTACAGTCTGGACGGAAGCTATAATTTCACGGAGAGGTTCTATACCAGCGCCCAGGTCACATATGACGTTTTCAATTCTGATGAAGAATACGTCTATGGTGATGAGGATGGTGAGGTTGTGACCGGCATGGTTGGCTTCGGCTGGATTTTCTAGATTTTATCCATTGTTTCTAATGACTTTTGTAGCCCGGCTGGAAACAGCCGGGCTTTTTTTGTGGAATAAATAGCGGGATCGGATTATGCGTTTTTGCATTAACGTATCCGGGTGTGTATAATTCAGTTCAGCCCATGGAGAATATAAAAATGAACAGAAGTCCTTGTGAAATTCCCGCAGCTGAGGAGCTGAATCGTGAACTGATGGCGATCATCAATTCTTCGTCGGATGGATTGTTTGTCTGCCGAGCCGATGGCACTGTCATCCGCGTCAACCCGGCATCAGAGCGTTTGCACGGAATCCGGGCCGAGGAGATCATCGGGCGCAACATTGAGGAACTGGTGGAGGAAGGCTTTGTCGAGCGGAGTGCGACCCTGGATGCGATCCGTACCGGACAGCCGGTCAGCGTTCTGCAACATCACGACGGGCGAAAACTTCTCTCGACCGGTAACCCGGTGTTTGATGATAGAGGACAGCTGGTGCTGGCGGTGACCACGGTCCGTGATGTCACCGAGATGGACCGCATGCAGCGGGAACTGGAAGAACAGGGGGTGCGCAACAGTCAGTTCCGCGAGCAGATGCTGACGCTGCAGCAGGAACAGCTCGTGGCGAAGCAGGTGATTGCCCGCAGCCCGGAAATGTTGACTGTGCTGGGGCAGGCGATCCGCGTCGGGGGTGCCGAATCGACAGTCCTGATCCTCGGGGAATCAGGGTCCGGTAAGGGACTGCTGGTGGACTTGATTCACAGCAACTCCCGTCGCTCAAAAGGCCCGTTGATCAAGCTGAATTGTGGCGCCATACCGGACACCCTGATCGAATCGGAGCTGTTCGGTTACGAGAAGGGCGCCTTTACCGGTGCCGATGGAAGCAAGCCCGGATACTTCGAAATGGCAGACGGCGGTACACTGTTTCTCGACGAGGTGGCCGAACTGCCTCCACCATCTCAGGTCAAACTCTTGCGCTTTCTTGAGGACGGCAACATCGCCCGGCTGGGCGGGACCACGTCCCGTAAGGTTGATGTGCGAATTTTGGCGGCAACCCACCGGGATCTTTCACAGATGGTGGAAGAGGGTGGTTTTCGCCTGGATCTCTACTACCGACTTAATGTGATCCCGATGCAGGTGCCGCCGTTGCGTGAGCGGCGGGAGTGTATTCTGCCGCTGCTGCGCCATTATATCGATTTCTTTGCTGAAAAATCCGGGGTGCACCGCCGTCTCAGCCGGGCGGCTGTCGATACCCTGATCGACTACCCTTACCCAGGCAATGTTCGCGAACTGATGAATCTCTGTGAGAGGCTGGTGGTCATGTCTGAGACCGAAATGATCGGTCTGGTCGATTTGCCACCGTCGATTCTGCAGCAGACCGATGCGCAGCATCTGGTCCCTGTACATTGGCAGGAGGGGGACGGTCTGCAGGAGATTGTTGCTGAAGTGGAGCGCGAAGTGTTGAGTGCCGCAAAAGAGCGCTTTGCCAGTCAGGCTGAAATTGCCCAAGCGTTGGGAGTTAATCAGTCGACAATTGCGCGCAAGCTAAGGCGCTACAGTCTTTAGCGGGGAGTATATCGTTTCAAGATCGATTTGGTCGCCGGCAGAGCGTCACGAAGGCGATTATGCGACAATGCATAAACACCCTTTCTCACTGTGCTGAAACTTAATAAATCTCTAATCCTGCCTCTCCGAAGCCAAATGATCAATAGAATATCCCTGAATGCAAAACATTTTTTGATGACTCGCCTAGCCTTTTCAAGTATCTGATAAGATTGACATATACCTATAATGAACGACTTTTTATTACGCCTTTCCGGGGGGGATTGAGCAAGAGTTTGTGGCTTTTGAACAATGTTTTGGCACCTCCTTTGCTCTATCTCCATTACAGAAACTTATCCCTCGTTGCAGTCCTGTCCTTTGCTGGTAGAATTTTCTATGCACTGCCGAATAAGTCCGGGTCTGACGAACCTAACTTAATACCTGAGGAGTCATCCAATGAACCTGCTGAATAATGCCGTGATCCAAGTTCCCAAGCCGTATAATGAGCCGATTAACAGCTATGCTCCGGGGACCCCCGAAAGAGCCCAGCTAAAAGCCGCCATCGAAGAAATGAAAGGCGAGAAGCTGGATATCCCGCTGGTTATCGGTGGCCGTGAAATCAGAACCGGGAACCTGGGTAAAGTCGTCATGCCGCATGATCATCAGCATGTCATGGCCGACTATCACAAGGCTGGCAAAGCAGAAGTACAGCAGGCGATCGATGCTGCTGTTGCGGCGCAGCCCGCATGGCAAGCACTGCGCTGGGAAGAGCGAGCGGCGATTTTCCTCAAGGCCGCTGAGCTGCTTGCCACCAAATATCGCTATAAGATGAACGCCGGTTCGATGTTGTCCTGCAGCAAGAGTGCCTTTCAGGCTGAAATCGATGCGGCCTGCGAACTGATCGATTTCCTGCGCTACAATGTCAGCTTCGCCGAGCAGATCTACCGCGAGCAGCCTCAGTCTTCCGTCGGTGTCTGGAACTATGTTCAGCACCGTCCTCTGGAGGGTTTCGTGTTTGCCGTGACCCCGTTCAACTTTACCGCTATCGCCGGCAACCTGCCTACAGCTCCGGCAATCATGGGTAACTGCGTGGTCTGGAAGCCTGCTTCTTCCTGTGTTTATACCCCGTACCTGTTCATGCAGATTCTGCAGGAGGCCGGGTTGCCCGACGGTGTCATCAACTTTGTACCAGGTTCCGGTGCCAGCGTCGGTGATATCTGTCTGGCCGATTCGCATCTTGCCGGAATTCATTTTACCGGGTCTACCGAGGTTTTCCAGCAGATGTGGAAGACGGTCGGGGAGAATATCGCCAGCTACAAATCCTACCCGCGCATCGTCGGTGAGACCGGTGGCAAGGACTTTGTCTTCGCCCACAGCAGTGCCGACGTCGACCAGCTGGTCACCGGCATGGTCCGCGGTGCTTTCGAGTTCCAGGGCCAGAAGTGTTCCGCGGCCAGCCGCGCTTACATCCCCAGGAGTCTCTGGCCAGCAGTCAAGCAGGGCCTGGAAACGGAGATCGGCCGGATCAAGATGGGCCCCACTGATGACTTCCGCAACTTCTTCAATGCCGTCATCGACAAGGGTGCCTTCGAGACCATCACCGAGTTCATCGATTACACCAGGGAGAATCCCGGTGGCGAGGTCATGATCGGTGGCGGTTATGACGACAGCGTCGGGTACTTTATCGAGCCGACCGTCATTCTGGCGGAGGACCCTCAGTTCCGCACCATGGTCGAAGAGATCTTTGGCCCGGTATTGACCGTCTATGTCTATGACGATGAGAAGTACGAAGAGACCCTGGAACTCTGCGATCAGACCAGTATTTATGCCCTGACCGGCGCTATTTTCGGTATGGATCGAGAAGCGGTCAGCCTGGGCATGGCCAAGCTTGAGCACTCAGCCGGAAACTTCTACATCAATGACAAGCCGACCGGTGCTGTGGTCGGTCAACAGCCCTTCGGCGGCGGCCGTGCCTCGGGAACCAACGACAAGGCGGGCGCCTACACCAACATGTTGCGCTGGGTTTCACCGCGCACGGTCAAAGAGACATTTGTCGCCCCGGCGAAGTTTGACTACCCGTTTATGGATGAGGAATAACAGCTGTAATGCGTAGCGGGTGACGGGTGCGGTTATCACCGGTCA
>PKUD01000169.1 GCA_002869695.1 Desulfuromonas sp.
GGTGTAGATGTCCATGCTGAAATGAAGGGAATCCGCTTCGAGAGCCGATGAATCTGTCGCCCTGGCAACTTTTTTCAGGTAGCGGGCCACCAGCCAGGAAACCATCGCGCTTAAGGCGAGGACAACAGCCCCAACATCCAGCTTCTGTAAAACAATTCCATTGAACAGCCGCCTGGTCGATTCAAAGATGATCAGGCTGCCGGAGACAGTTATGACCAGAGCTTGAAAAAGGGTTGCCATCGTTTCGAATTTGCCGTGGCCAAAAGGATGACACTCATCCGCAGGCTGTTCCGCATGACGGATGGCGATGAAGTTGACGCCGGACATCAATATGTCAAGCAGTGAATCGACGGCCGAGGCCAGAATCGCCATGGAACCGCTGGCGAGCGCAATAATCAGCTTGACCGTTGCCAGAACGACTGCGGTGGTAATGGAAACTCCGGCTGCTTTGATTTTGGGATTAGCTGCGCTCATGATTAGTAACGCTCTAGCCGATCGGACACTGCCGGTCCCAGTCTTTGAAACCATCGCCGCTGATCTGGTGAAACTCCTCAATCCGCCTGTTGAAATCCTCGAGTTGTGAGGTCTCTCGGGAAATTTGTTCGGCCGTGGTGGCGTCGATGAGTCCTTGAGTCGCACAGTAGGAGTAAAAAGCGGCGGCACCCTGAACCATGTCGGTGAGTTCTGCCAGGTTCGGTTCCAGATTGCGGATAACATACCAGTTGCTGCCGAACTGGCGAACGCGCAGGGCGGAGATTTCGAAAATATTCTCCCGGCGGTCGCCGATGATGAATTCACGCAGGAAATAATCGGCACCAGCGGCCAGTGCACCGGCGTCCAACGGATCGGTATGCAGTTCCTCCAAGAGGTACTGATGAAAATGTTTTAGCAGTTCCGCACAGTGTCGCTCTGCTCGGATTTCCTCCTCCAGGCTTGTCACCGAATAGTTCTGATGATCATGCAATTCAGCAAGCCTGATGTGGTCCTCTTTATTCACCCTGTACTCTCCAGTATCGCTGCGCAAAAAGCGGAAATAAAACCAGTGATTTGCTGTTGATAAGAACAGAAATGGAATAGCTTCGTCAAGGGGCCGGTTCTATTTACATCGTTCGGACGGTCTGCTAGGATACATCGCTCTCTGCAGCAGTGCTTTTTCCTGCGCTCCCTGACAGCTTTTTCTGTTTAACCAATCAAAGGTTGATAATGCCGGCAACAACCCCATTGATGCGCCAATATCTTGAAATCAAGGCGGCCCACGAGGATTCAATCCTCTTCTTCCGTCTGGGTGATTTCTACGAGATGTTCATGGATGACGCGGTAACCGCATCACGGGTTCTTGGTATCACCCTGACTTCGCGAAACAAAGGAGATGCCGATGCAATCCCACTCTGTGGTATTCCTTACCACAGCAGCCAGGGATATATTGCCAAGCTCGTCGCAAACGGTTTCAAAGTGGCAATCTGCGAGCAGGTTGAGGATCCGAAAACCGCCAAAGGGATCGTCAAAAGAGAGGTTGTGCGGATTGTCACCCCCGGGTTGGTGACCGACACCGAGACTCTGGAACCGAAAGAAAATAACTACCTGTTGGCGGTTTGCGGCACAGACAACCGGTTCGGTATCGCACATATTGACATCACCACGGGCGAGTTTCGGGTCACCGAAGTTGAAGGACTGGAGCGGGTTGAAAGCGAACTCGGCTCTCTGCGTCCGCGGGAAATTCTTTTCAGCGATGACGTGGCCGGTGATGGTTTGCAGGCGAGTCTGGCACCGTTGCTCGGCGATGTAATGATCAGCCGTCTGCCTGACTGGGTCGTTGAGATTGAGACCGGTACCGAGCAGATATGCCAGTTCTTTGCCGTCGCCAACCTGCAAGCTTTCGGTTGTGCCGAACATGCCGAGGCAATTCGCGCGGCAGCCGCAGTCCTCTATTATCTGCAGCATACGCAGAAGGATGCCCTTCACCATATCCGCCCTCTGGTCACCTATCATACCCGTCACCACATGGTGCTGGACGATGCGACGCGGCGCAATCTGGAGCTGACAGCAACGTTGCAGGACGGCCGGAAAAAGGGGTCTCTGCTTGGCGTGCTTGATCGTACCGTGACCGCGATGGGGGGACGCATGCTGCGCCAGTGGATCCATTATCCATTGGTCGATTTACAGCAGATTCTCGATCGTCAGGATGCGATTGATCAACTGCTGGAACAGAGCCTGGTCCGAATCGACATGCGCGAAGCGCTCGACGGTATCTATGACCTGGAACGATTGAATGGCAAGATATCCATGGCCAGCGCCAATGGTAAGGATCTGGTGGCCCTGAGGCAATCGCTGCAGCGGTTGCCCGCTATTGATGACCTGCTGGGTGATTTCCAGGTACCGTTTCTGGCTAACTTGCGCGAGCAGCTTGACCTGCTGCCGGAACTGGTCGATCTGATCGCCTCAGCGATTGTCGATGATCCGCCTTTTGTGCTGCGCGAAGGAGGAATTGTCCGTGATGGTTTCGATCCGGAGCTGGATGAACTGCGGGCCATCAGCCGTGAAGGGAAAGGCTGGATCGCCCGACTCGAGCAGGAAGAGAAAGAACGAACTGGAATCCAAAATCTCAAGGTCAAGTATAATAAAGTCTTTGGTTATTTTATTGAGGTCACCAATCGCAACCTTGATCGGATTCCCGAGGACTACCAGCGTAAGCAGACCTTGACCAACGCCGAGCGTTTTATCACCCCGACCCTGAAAGAGTACGAGTCAAAGGTGCTTGGCGCGGAGGACCGGCTGGTGGACCTTGAATATCGGCTGTTTCAGCAGGTCCGTCAGCAGGCTGCTGCGCAGGGGAACCGGATTCAGAGCAGCGCAGACGCATTGGCTGTTCTGGATGTTCTGGTGGCGCTGGCCGACCTGGCTCATGACCGCAACTATGTTCGCCCGCAGATCGATGACTCAGGTGTCCTGGAGATTACAGGAGGTCGGCATCCGGTGGTTGAGGGGATGCCGCTGAGCGAGCCGTTCGTGCCAAACGATGTCAAGCTCGACACAGACACACATCAGTTGTTGATCATTACCGGGCCGAACATGGCTGGCAAGTCAACGTTCATGCGCCAGGTGGCGTTGATCACCCTGATGGCGCAGAT
Organism: Desulfuromonas sp.; assembly: GCA_002869695.1. Lineage (GTDB taxonomy): Bacteria > Desulfobacterota > Desulfuromonadia > Desulfuromonadales > Geopsychrobacteraceae > BM509. Next base: position 3,129 of record PKUD01000169.1, read on the forward strand.
GGGTGGGTTTGTTCCTGCCGACAGCGCCAGAGTCGGGGTTGTCGATCGAATCTTCACCCGGGTCGGCGCCAGTGATAATCTTGCCAGGGGACAGTCCACCTTCATGGTGGAGATGAACGAGACCGCAAATATTTTACACCACGCGACCGCTCGCAGCCTGATTATCCTGGATGAAATAGGTCGCGGCACCTCGACGTTCGACGGGGTGAGTATTGCCTGGGCGGTAGCTGAATATTTGCATGACAACTCAGCAGTTGCGGCCAAGACCCTGTTCGCAACGCATTACCACGAATTGACCGATCTGGCTTTGACCCGAGAGCGAGTTAAAAACTATAATATATCAGTCAAGGAATGGAACGATCAGATTATCTTCCTGCGCAAAATAGTCTAGGGAGGAGCGAGTCGCTCCTATGGGATCCAGGTCGGCCGTTTAGCCGGTCTGCCGGTGGCAGTGATTGAGCGGGCCAAGGAAATTCTGCATAATCTCGAAGCGGGTGAGTTCAGTACCAGTGGTGATCCGCGACTGGGGAAAGGGAAGGGCCAGCCAGGCAGGCAGGCAGACCCACAGCTTCCTCTGTTCCAGGCGGATGACGAATTGCGTAACAGGCTGACGGAGATTGATGTCGGCGTGACGACCCCGATCGAAGCGTTGAACCTCTTAGATCAACTGAAGAGATTAGTTTGAATATGATATCTCCTAAATATTTTATTTGTTTGCTGTTGACGATATTCCTGTTCGGGATTCCCGGGTCTGAAGCGTCGTCTGACAGTTATCAGCAGATCCGTGCGGATTACCAGAGCCTGGTCAAGAGTTCACAGCAGCAACGACAGCGCACCAACTGGGAAAAGATTATTAAGCGTCTCGATCGATTCGCCCGGCAAAACCCCAATTATGCGAAGTCGGAAAATATTTATTTCCTGAAAGCAAAGACCTGGCATGGCCTGGCTTACGCATCGGGTGCTACGGCCGATGCCCGCAAGGCCCGCGATGCGTATCTGCTGGTCGCAGACCGTTATCCCGCCAGCAGCCTGGCGGATGACTCCCTGTTCCGCTCGGCCGATCTCAGCGAAGAGCTTCTATCCGATTTCCCTGCCGCTTATGATGCCTATCGTCGTGTTGTGGAAGACTACCCAACTGGCGACATGTTCAACCGTGCAAAGAAACGTCTGGCGGGGTTGCCGGTTCCCAAGGATGCATACCTGATCAGCAGAGTGCATGGCGAGAATTCGCGTATCGATCAGCTGCGTTTCTGGAGTGGCCCTGACAAAACCCGGGTTGTGCTCGATCTGGACAATAAGGTGAAATACAAGGCCAACCTGCTCAAGGGAAAAAACCCGCGGCTGTACATCGATCTCTGGCAGGCGGAGTCTGGTAGCAGCGTCAGCCCGACCATTTCCGTCAACGACGGACTTTTGCGACAGATTCGCACCAGCCGCTATGACAAGGAAAGGATGCGGGTCGTCCTGGATCTTTTTCAGTTGCAGGACTTCAAGGTCTTTGCCCTGGATAATCCGTTTCGGATTGTTGTCGATGTGATCGGCAAGCGCTTACAGATGGCCAAGAAATCTCAACCTGAATTGCGCGCGCTGCCACAGCAGAGTGATCAGTCGATTGCCGGGATTCTTGAGCGTCATCCGTCCGTCAATCAGGCGCCGCTGCATGTCCCTCAGCAGCAGGAAGATGAGGGAATCAAGCTGATCGTGGTTGATGCCGGGCATGGAGGCAAGGATCCCGGAGCAGTGGGGCCGAACCGGACCAGAGAGAAGGATGTGACTCTGAAGATGGCCAAATACCTCGCCGAGCAGTTACGTAAAGAACTGAAGTGCGAGGTTCGACTGACCCGTTCTGACGACCGTTATCTGAAACTGCGCGACCGGACCTCTTACGCCAACAAGGTTGACGCGGACCTGTTTATTTCGCTGCATGCCAATGCCAACAAGAATCGCAAAGCCTACGGTCTGGAGACCTACTTCCTCAACCTGGCCAAAAACAATCAGGCAGCAGAGGTGGCGGCCCGGGAGAACGGGACAACGCTGGAAGAGGTCAGCCACCTCGAGGCGATCCTTTTCGATCTGATGGCGAATGCCAAGATCAACGAATCGAGCCGACTTGCCACGGAGGTTCAACAGGCAATGGTCAAGGGACTGAAACCCCATTATTCAGATATCAAAGACCTCGGCGTGCGCCAGGGACCCTTCCATGTTTTACTGGGCGCGACAATGCCTTCGGTCCTGGTGGAAACGGCATTTATCAGTAACCATCGGGAAGAAAAACGGCTCAACAGCAGCACCTATCAAAAAAGGGTTGCCAGCGCTATTGTTCGTGGCGTTAAGAATTATGCGGCAACCCTGGAACAGGTTGCTAAAAGATGACCCCTGAGCCATACCAGGTTGAAATTGAACAATATTTTCCCGCCGCACTGTTGGAGAGCAGGGACGATTATCAAGACCGACGAGACCAACTCCTTGATGCCGCACGTACTTTTCTGGATACCGAGACCGGGTTTATCCGGCAACAGCATGAACAGGGGGCTTCGGGAACCTGGGTTGTCGATGCGCTGACCTGCATGTTTGATGGTTTGACCCAGAGCCTATATCGTGCAGTTTCCATCGATCAGGAAGAAATAGCCCTTGAAGACTGCTGCATGATTGCACTGGGCGGTTACGGGCGCAAGGAGATGAATCCTCTCTCCGACCTGGACCTGATGTTTTTCTATGAGGTTGCCGGCCAGGTCGCCGCGGAACAGATTTCCGACCGGATGCTTTATCTGCTCTGGGATCTCAGCCTCGATGTTGGTTACAGCGTGCGCAGTACCAAAGATTGTCTTGAGAACGCAGCTAATGACCTGACGGTCAAAACCTCCATGCTCGATGCCCGTTTTCTGGCAGGGTCGAACAACTCTTTTGTCCATTTTGAAAAGAAGGTCGGCAGACCTCTGCTCAATAATAATAGTCAGAATTTTATCCGCAGAAAACTGCAGGAAAACGATGAGCGACTGCGTAAATACGGCTCGTCGGTCTACCTGTTGGAGCCGAATATCAAGGAGGGAGAGGGTTGCCTGCGGGACCTGCATACGGCTCTCTGGGTGACCCGGGTCAAATTCAAGGCAAAATCGCTCAAGGATCTGCTGGTCAAGGGGGTTTTGACCGATCTTCAGGCGCAGGAGTACCGTGATGCGCTCGATTATCTCTGGCGGATTCGCAACCAGCTTCACTTCCTCTCGACGCGCAAAAATGATCAGTTGCTATTTGATCAGCAGAAGCTGATTGCCGACTTTCTGGGCTATAAAACCGACAAGAAGAACCAGGCGGTGGAAAAGTTCATGCAGGATTTTTATACCCGGGCGACGGTAATCGAGCACTTGTCCGCCAGCATGATTGTAAAGGCCACCCAGCGGGAGGATATCCAGGTAGGCGTCCTGGGATTCTTCGTGCGCCGGACTCTGGAGGATGGTTTCTACATCATCCGTAGTGAGTTAGGAATATCCGACCCTGACCTGTTGAAGAAGAATCCGGCCCTGATGATGAAAGCATTTGAGCTGGCCCAGAAGCATAATGCCAAGTTGAACATGCCACTGAAGCAACTGGTCAGAGAGTGTCTGCCTTTGATCAACGACAAAATACGGCGTTCAAAAACCATGACAGAGTCATTTCTACGAATCCTCCGTCACTCCAAGGGGGTTGGCAGAACGCTGCGCAAGATGCATCACCTGCATGTGCTGCATCATTTCATACCGGAGTTTAAGAGGGTTTTTTGTAAGGTCCAGTTCGACCTTTATCATATTTACACAGTCGATATTCACTCCCTGTTTGCCGTCGAAGAGATCTGCAAACTGTGGGATGGCGACTATATCAACGAATTTCCTCTTTTGACGCAACTGGCAAAAGATGTCGAAAAGCGTGAACTTCTCCTGCTTGCAGTGCTGTTCCATGACATCGGCAAAGGGGAAGGGAAGGACCACAGCAGCAAGGGGGCCTCTATGATTCCGACCATTGCCCGTCGGCTTGGTCTCAACCGTGAGGACACCCAGCGACTGCAGTTTTTGGTTCAGCACCATTTGGCAATGACGGTTATCTCACAGCGCCGAGATCTGCAGGACATGCAGATGATCGCTCAGTTCGCCGAGCTCATGGAGATGAGCGAAAACCTGAAGATGCTTTATCTGCTGACCTTTGCCGACGTGCGCGCGGTGGGGCCTGACGTCTGGAGTAACTGGAAGGGACAGTTGCTGCAGGAACTCTACGAAAAAACCTTCGATTTTCTTGAGAAGGGCGATTTCTATCTGGAAAAACGTTCAGAAAAGGTGCGCAAAAGGAAACGGAAAATCAAGCAGATCCTGGCCGAAGAATTTCCGGAAAGTCGTGTCAGTCGAGCGATCAACAACCTCAGTACCCGTTATCTGCTCAGTTATCATTCATGGGAAATCGTCAAACACATGCGTCTTTCCCTGGGCCGGGGGAAGAAGTCACTGGCGCTTCAGGTCGAACAGCAGCCCGAGGGCAAATATACTGAAATTGTTCTGTCGACGTTGGACCTGCCCGGACTTTTTGCTTTGATCGCCGGTGTTATGACGGCACATTCCATTAATATTCTCGGTGCCCAGATTCATACCCGTCGCAACGGTGTGGTGCTCGACGTGCTGCAGGTTAACAGCCCGACCGGTGAGATCGTCGACAATATGGAGAAATGGCAGCGGGTTGAACAGGACCTGGTGGCGGTCATTGAAGGGCGCGCATACGTCGAGGATCTGGTGGCGAAGCGTCACGAACCAACATATTTGGTGACAAGAGAAAAACCGCGGCGACCAAACCGTGTTGAGATTGACAACGAGGTCTCCGAGAATTATTCAGTCGTTGATATCTTTGCCCATGACAAAGTTGGTCTGCTCTACGATATTACCCGGACTCTGAACAGCCTCGGTCTTTATATTGCTGTTTCGAAAATATCCACCAAGGTCGATCAGGTCGCTGATGTCTTTTATGTCCACGATATCTTCGGCCAGAAGGTGACTCTGCCGGAAAAGTTGGAGCAGGTTAAAGCAGCTCTGCTGGAATGTCTGGATAGCTAAAAAGGACTGATTCTCATATTGTTATGGATGAATACTTCGATCTTTTTCTAAATTATCTGACCGTTGAGAAAGGTCTGGCAACCAATACCCTGGATGCTTATGGAAGAGATCTATCGCGGTACCTGAAATACTTGAGGCAGGCAAAGATAACGTCGCCTGATCGCATCTCCAGATCTGACGTGCTAAACTTTTTGACCGGTCTCCGCAAGGAGGGTCTTGCCCCTCGCAGTCGGGCTCGAACGCTGAGTGCAATCAGGATGTTCCATCGATTTCTGCGGATGGAAAAAATATTGACTCAGGATCCGACGACCCTGGTTGAGTCGCCACGATTGCTGCGGCCCTTGCCCCACCTGCTGTCTCAGGCTGAGGTTGAGCGTCTGCTGGCCGTACCGCGTGGCGAACAGCCGTTGGAGTTGCGCGACCGGGCCATGCTGGAGGTGCTCTATGCGACCGGAGTGCGGGTTTCAGAACTGGTTTCCCTGCGCCTGTCCGACTTGAACCTGGAAGTCGGCTGTCTGAGCGCCTTCGGAAAGGGGAGTAAACAGCGGCTGATTCCCCTCGGGGAGGAAGCCCTCGCCGCGTTGAGCGACTACCTCGATCGTGGACGAGCCCGGCTCAACAAGAGCGGCCAGGATCAACGGATATTTCTCAACCGCAGTGGAAAGGGGTTGACGCGTCAGGGTTTCTGGAAGATTCTCAAGCGGCATGCGCTGGTGGCGGGAATTAACCAAAAAATCTCCCCGCACATGTTGCGTCATTCCTTTGCAACGCATTTGCTTGAGAACGGTGCGGACCTGCGCGCGGTACAGACTATGCTCGGTCACGCAGATATCTCGACGACTCAGATCTACACCCATGTGATCAGGGAACGGCTGAAACAGATTCATCAACAGTATCACCCGCGCGGGTGACCATTCATTGAATGCTTGAACCACAGTCAAGAATAAAGAGGACGAGATGAAGTACCTGGTATTGTTGGGCGATGGTATGGCGGACGAACCGCTGCAGCAACTCGGGGGCAAGACACCACTCGAGCACGCACAGACACCCTATATGGATCGCCTGGCGCGTAGCGGGCAAATCGGCTTGGCTGCAACGGTTCCGGACGGATTTCACCCGGGCAGTGATGTGGCGAATCTTTCCGTCTTCGGTTACGACCCACAGCACTGTTACAGTGGCCGTTCGCCTCTCGAGGCTGCCAGTATGGGGGTGGAACTTGGTCCTGATGATGTTTCCTTCCGCCTTAACCTGGTATGGCTGGAAGCGCATTACGGCAAACTTTATATGGGTGACTTTTCAGCCGGGCATATCTCCAGCGAGGATTCGGGAAAGTTGGTCCAGACGCTGCAACAGGAGCTCGGAGATGAAGACTTTACCTTTTATCCCGGTGTTTCGTATCGTCATTTGCTGGTCTGGAAAAACGGTCGTGATAAAATGATCTGCGTTCCCCCTCACGACATCAGCAGTCAGAGTATTGAAAACCACCTGCCACAAGGGGATGGCGCCGCAGAGTTGATCAGCCTGACCACCTCGGCTCAGCTGGTACTCAATAATCATCCGGTGAACCATGACCGGATCGAACGTGGAGAGGTACCGGCAAATTCGATCTGGCTGTGGGGGCAGGGGAGAAAACCTAACATGGAGACGTATCGGGACCTGTATGATATCAGTGGCGCTGTGATTTCAGCAGTCGATCTGATCAAGGGGATCGGTGTTTGTGC
>PKUD01000068.1 GCA_002869695.1 Desulfuromonas sp.
TCGGCAACCCATTCCCGGAGCAGACCTCCAGGGCGGGAAAATCGCTGCTGAAGCTTTCTGTTATCGGCCTGGGCTTCGGCATCAACATAAAAATAGTCATCGAAGTCGGTGCCGGCTCACTGCTGATAACCCTGATCAGCATCAGCGCGACAATCCTTCTGGGAGAGATGCTCGGCCGATGGCTAAAGATCAGGAGCAACACGCGCACCCTCATTGCGTTCGGCACGGCCATCTGTGGCGGGAGTGCGATTGCCGCTATCGCGCCGGTCATTAAAGCCAGGGATGAAGAGATCGCCGTTTCACTTGCGACCGTATTTACTCTCAATGCTTTGGCTCTTATCCTTTTTCCACCTCTCGGGCACTGGCTGAATCTCAGCCAGGAACAGTTCGGCCTCTGGGCCGCGTTGGCGATTCATGATACCAGCAGCGTGGTCGGCGCCGCCGCGGTTTTTGGCTCCGTTGCCCTGACGGTGGGGACAACGGTAAAGCTGACGAGAGCGCTCTGGATTGCCCCCTGTACGGTCATCACCGGACTGATTCTCAAATCCAGCCAGCGCCCGTCCATCCCGCTGTTCATTGTGGGGTTTATTTTCGCCGCCTGCATAAACTCATGGCTGCCGGCACTCGAGACATTGTGGGGCAGTTTATATGGGGCAGCCAAACAAGCGCTGGTAATGACGCTGTTCTTGATCGGATCGGGACTGAACAGAGGAGTCCTCAGGCAAGTGGGGATTCAACCCTTGATTCTCGGAGTCATGCTCTGGTTCGCGGTGAGCATGACAAGCCTGGCGTTTATTTCTGCGGAAGTCATCGGCTAGGCCGCGCTCTGACTATCAAGGGATGAGGACGGGTCCCAGTCTCATTTTTCAGTATCTCAAACAGAAGGATAACCTGATCGAAAATACGCACGCAGAATCTCACTGAATACCTTTTCTGTTTGATGCCTTCAGCGGCAGCAGATAGTATCTGCTGTGCCTGGACATACCGATGGCAACTGCGAAAGATGAGAGCAACATAACCGCATAAAGGAGAGCACCCATGAAACTGATGCGACTGACAACCACATTTGCACTGGCCCTATTCCTGATTTTGAATAGCTACGCATTCGCCGAGACCCGCATTACCTATAAGTCGGCTAAAACGAGTTCGTCCTATTACCAGATGGCCGTGCAGATTGCCGAAGCGATCAAGGCCGGCACAAATGGTGATATTATAGCCACCGTCGAGGAAAGCCAGGGGTCAGTGCAGAATGTCAAGGAAGTCCTGGTGCGGACCGGAAACTACGTTTTTACGACTCCCCCTGCGCTGATCAAGCTGGCACAGACCAGTAAAGGCAAGTTCGAAGCCGACAACCCCGAGAAGTACCTGAATGTCCGCTCGCTGTTTCCTATCCCGTCGCTGACAATGCACTTTGTCGTCAGAACCGACAGCGGCATCAAGTCCTTTTCCGAACTGGCCGACAAAAATATCCTGATTGGCAAAGGCTCGTTTGGCGCCAGAGAGGCCGCTAAATATTTCGAGCTTTTTGGCCTGGAAGGAAAAATCAAGCTGGCCAATGCTGAGCTGGGCAGCGCTGTGCAGGCGCTTAAAAACCGCCAGATTGACGGATTCGCCACCTCTGGATCGTATCCGGCCCCCAACGTTGTTGAAGCGGCCGCGGGGATTGGCATCAACCTTCTGTCTCTTTCCGACGAGCAGGTAAAACTGACCAAGCGGACCCGGCTGCTGATTCCGGCCGGAACCTACCCCGGCGTTGACTACCCCGTGACCACAACATCTCTTCCTGTTGTCGCTTACGCAACCACGGAGATGGCAGACGATACCGCCTACCAGTTGACCAAGGCGTTCTGGGAACAGAAGGAAAAGATGGCGCAATCCAACGCATGGTGGGGCGGCGTTTCAACCGACATGCTGTCCAACATCTATGGCAAACTCCACCCGGGAGCCTTGCGTTATTACCAGGAAAAGGGTGTTGAGATTCCTGAAGCAATTCGTTAACAGAGGCTGCACGGACCTGTCGTGAGAGGCTGCGGTGAACAGCACGTCTCTCACGATACCCGTCAGCAGATTTGGTCTCTTACCGGGATGTGATCTACAACTATGCTCGATTCAAACATGACTGCGCTGGAGAAACGATTCTGGTTTCTCCTCGGCGCAGTTTCTATTTCTTTTCACCTTTTCCTTGTCTTCAGCGGCATGACCCCACACATGATCAGCCGCCCCATCCACATGGCATTGGCGGCTCCCTGGACGTTGGTATTTATCGCCAAAACCACCCGCGCACGCTGGACCGGTCTTGCTCTGACCGCAGCAGCGGTCGCCAGCTGTGGCTACATCGTGCTGAACGAATCACGCCTCTCAGACCAGTACGGTGCGCTGCATGGCAACCTGCAGATGGCGATCGCCGTGACCTTGCTCCTGGCAACACTTGAGATGGCGCGCCGCAGCATCAGCTGGCCGCTCCCAACGGTCGCCCTCCTCGCCCTCCTCTACGGATTGTTCGGCAAATATATCCCCGGTGAGTTCGGCTATCCCGGGTTGCCGGTCAGGAGCTTTCTCGGGACCCTCACAATCGCCGAAGGCGGCCTCTGGGGACAGCTTACCGGCGTATCGGTCGACATTGTTGCTATCTTCGTCATTATGGGGGCGGTCCTCAATGCCGGAGAGGCCGGACAGGGATTTATGAACATGGCAACAGCTGTTGCCGGGCGACTCAAGGGTGGAGCCGCCAAGGTTTCTGTCCTCTCTTCTGCCTTGTTTGGATCGATTTCAGGTTCAGCATCCGCCAATGTCGCCTCAACCGGTGCGATCACTCTGCCGGCAATGATAAAATTGGGCTATCCGAGGGCGCTTGCCGGGGCTGTCGAGGCAGTTGCCTCTTCCGGTGGGCAAATTATGCCACCCCTGATGGGAGCGGGTGCCTTCGTCATGGTCGAGCTGACCGGTGTTCCCTACAACAAGATCATGGGAGCGGCCCTGCTGCCTGCGCTGCTCTATTTTCTGACGGTCTGGTTCGGAATCAACGCGTTCACACTCCGCTATGATCTGAAAGGGGTCGCCCAGGAAAATCTGCCGGACAAGAAGGCTGTCTTCACCACTGCGATGTTTTTCGTCGTTCCCTTCGCAATCCTGCTTGAACGGATGTTTATCGGCGGCTATACCCCCCAGTATGCCGCCTGTGTCGCGATCCTTACTGCGTTTCTGCTGTTGTTTGTCGATATCAATTTCACCCCATCCCTGTCCCGTACCCTGCAGCGACTGGAAACAGTGGGAATCAACTGTGGCAGGCAGATATCGACGATTGCGTCAATTATCATCTGCGCCAGCATCGTCATAGGTGTTTTGGGACAAACCGGCCTGGGCGTCAAAATAACCTCGCTGATCCTCTCCGGCTCAGGGCACTACCTCTGGCCAGCCCTGATCCTGACCGGCATTGCCTGCCTGGTTCTGGGCATGGAGGTGCCGACAACTGCCGCCTATGTCATCTGCGTCTCCGTTGCCGGACCGGCTCTTCAGGAACTCGGCCTGCCTCCACTGATAACACACCTTTTCGTATTCTGGTTCGCACTACTCTCCACCATTACCCCGCCGGTCTGTGGTGCAGTGTTTATCGCCGCCGGCATGGTCGGTGAAAATTGGCTGAAGATTGCCGGCTGTGCAATGACACTGGGGATCGGACTCTACCTGATCCCATTGGGCATGGTTGCCAACCCGACCATTATTCAACTGTTTGAAAACCCATTGCCCGCGTTGCTGGTTTTTGGAAAACTGGCGGTAAGCCTGGCTGCCATCTCCTTCGGCATGATTGCACCAAAGCCCGCTTTTGCCAGGGTGGCTCTTGTCCTCGCTGGCCTGATCGGCATTTTTGTTTAACTTCGGCAGGTGCGTTGCAACCACTGACATGATCTTCACACTGACACACCAAGGGCCACCCCGCAAAATCGGGATGGCCCTTGGTGTGTCTACTATCATGAGACGGTTGCGGTTTCCGGAAGACCCTCGAAAGGATAACGCAGTGCCTATGGCATCAGCTATTATGTGCCATAACCCAGCTGCGCATCGCCTGCAATTCGCCAAGAGTCAGAAACGGACGCAGAATATCCCGGGCCTGGCTGCGATAATCATCCAGTTCGGCATAAGTTCGGCACAGCGCGTTCAACTCCGGTAACGCGGGATGCTCATCATAGATCTGTTCAAGCGCCTCAAGTGATGTAAGCACCTGCAGAATCCTTCGTCCCATGGTTGCGCCGGTCAAGACGATACTGCCGGTGGCGATTGCCGCCAGCCCTCCGCCAAGCAACCGTTCACCGAAATAAACGACCGTAATTACGCCGACCGAGGCTGCGCTTGCCAGCAGAATCAGCACAAAAACCACCCGGTCACTCTCCACCAGTTTCGCCCCGCTTCCGGTGGCGAGGATGATAGCGATGACAGTTCCAAGCAAAATGGCCGTCAGAAACCCGCTACCGGGGAGAACCCCGGAGAAGTAGAGAGCAAACAGAATCAGCGCATGCAGGCCGTCCGACAAGAGTCCGGAGCGCAGGTGCTGTGTGCGCAATTCCTGCAGACGAACACGTTCTGTCTGGATCTCCTGACGTGTCGGCGGTGTCTGATCAAGATCGAAGATAAGCATTGGTCATTGATACTTTTTTGGATGTTTCGGACAACGCAACCGCCGGAGGAACATGGACAACACCCAGAGTTAACTCATCGCGGTTTTGCAATCGACGGATAACCCGCATCCAGCCAGGCTTTCAAACCACCCTCAAGAGGATAGACATTGACGAAACCGGCCTTGATCAAATGTCGTGCCAGACTGGCACTTGAAAATTCGTTCGGTCAGGTGCAATAGGTTACGATCAGTTTGTCCTTTGGTGTTTCATTGGCAACCCTGGTCAGGGTTTCGTTGCTGTCGATGCGGATCGCAGCGGGGATCATCTCCTTCGCTTCTGTCCAGTCGCGTGAATTGCGTGTGTCGAGAAAGAGAATATCAACTCCGGAGTTCATTTTCTCCATCACCTCCGCAACGACAATCCTCTGCGGATCATGGGCATCAGCATGAACCAGAAATGGGCTTGCGAACACCATCATTACAGCGACAAGCAGAAGAACGTAGCGCGCCATTCTTTCCTCACTTTCTGCCGCAAAAGCAGCCACTGTTAACATAACGAAGCAAACACATTCTCATCATAGCACCAACAAAAGTGACTCGGCCACCCCTGCCCTCTCTTTTTAACGTCAGGGTAAAAAAAGAGACGGAACCTGAAACCAGGTTCCGTCTCTCGGCGGAATGTTTTTTTAATCAGGTTCAGCCTGCGATCCTGTTGCGGCGATCTTTGAGAATCTCGGCATGGCGATCTTCCTCCTTCGCCAGCCAGCCAAAAGCATCCTTGCCCTCCTGGGTCTTGGCGTGGGCTGCGGCCTTATGGAAATAGGCGGCAAACTTCTCTTCTGCTTCTATCGCCAGATCAAGTGCCCTGAGATCGCCTTCCTTGCTCACCAGCGCCGCTTCGACCTGCTCGGCGGTCGGGAAGATCTCCTTGTCCGCAAAGCGCTGCAGGTAAGGCAGAAAGTCCTCTTCATTTTCCCAGAACTCGCCATCCTGATACAGGGGAACCATCTTTTCCAGGGTCTTCAGATGTCCCACTTCATCCTGCGCCAACAAACTGAAAAGTTCGCGAGCAAGTTCCGAGTGCGCCTTGCCAACCATGGATGAATAAAACCGGTGACCATTCTTTTCGACTTCCATCGCCGCCCTGATCACTTCAAACCCACTGAAATATTCAAGTGCTGCCATACATCTACTCTCCTGTTGTTAGTTCTTAATTCGCCGAGATACGCTACCCCGAACAGCACCACTTGTCCAGAATTTTTGCTTTGGCGAGGTTACTGGCCGAACAGTTTTTTCAGCGGCTGGTCGAGCAGTTTTCCGGCCGCCCCCCCCTGCTCGCCCAGTTTTTCTTGGAGCTTTTCCTGCACCTTCTGCTTCACCTGCTCTTTCGCCTGGGATTTCAGGCCAGCGCTGCTCAGCCTGAATTTCGGATCGCTGATCGTTCCGCTGATTTTCAGCGGCAGCACCCCCCATCCATCGGCATCGGTAAAGGCACGGCTGACCGGGCTGTCTGCACTGAACCCACGGAGCATGTCGGGTGCCAGGCGGGTTTCAAGCTGCAGGTCAAGGGGGCCGTCCAGTTCAACCGTCCCTGATGAGGAAAGACGGGTTTTGCTGCTGTCGAGCGCCGCTTTGATCCGAGCCACACCCTGTTTCAAGTCGTACTCGCCGGAAAGAGACTGGAAACTGAGAATTTTCAATTCTGGGTTGCCGAGAAACGTTGCCAGCCCGACCAGCAAGGGACTGCCCATCAGTTTCCCCTTGTCCAAACTGAAACGTCCCGTGGATTTTAACTGCTTAACCATTCGTACTGGATCGGTCCCGGCACCGGCGAAGTTGAACTGCAGCTGCATCAGCCCATGGGTACTTCGGTCCGCCCGGGGCAGCAGGATCGGGACCAGAGACTGCAGGTCCACGCCCTCCAGCGAGAAGTCCCCGGCATAGGCAAAACCCTTCCTGGCGAGATCAACATCCGCCTTCGCCCTGAACGTTCCGTCCGCTATCTGGCCGGTCAGCTCCAATAACTGAAAACGATTGTCGGCCAGTCGGTATTCAGCCTGGACAGCATTTACCACGACCTCGTCATAGAGGAGCTCATCGATTTTCAGCGTGCCGTCAAATGTAATCGGAACGTCGAGAGGACCAGGCTCAGCAGCAGGATCACCGCTTTTGGCGGACGCCTTGGAGGTCGGTTCTTTCTCCGCAGAGGCTGGGATGAATCGGTTCAGGTCAAGCCTGGCGACCTGCAGATCAAGACGGCCCCGACTGGCGGATGGATCAAATTCGCCCTCGAAATTGAACTCTGTCTCCTCCAGCAGAAAAGACATTTCAAGCGGGAAGGCCCCTTGCAGCGTTATGTTCTGAACCAGTATCCTCAGGTTCTGCAGGTGGAAATCCTGCGCTGTTCCCGGGCGGAGGAACTGCATGTCACCACCCTCCAGCAACACCTTGCTGACCAGCAGGTCGATGCCATGCCCGCCTGCCGACCCGGCAGACGAGCCTTTGGGCTCAGACGTCTCAGTCGAACCGGCCAGCAGATCATCGATATTCATACTGCCGTCCGCATGCTGCACCAGACGAAACATCGGCCGCTGCAAGAGCACTGCATCGATCACCAGACGTCCGCTAAACAGAGGCCAGAAACGATAATTGAGGGTCAGGGACTCGATCCGCAGCAGGTCGTTCTGTCCATCCTGATCACGAACCCGAAGATCATGCAGTGCGATCCCCGAAAACAATCCGATATCGACATCTGCCAGGGTCACCTCCCGGTGCAGTTCTTCCTGCAGGACCGGCAAAGCCCATCCTTTGATCCGTTCCGGGGTCACCAGTAGATGAACCAGGGCGACTAACCCCACCAGCAGAAGCAGAATAACGCCCCCAACAATCAGCACCATTTTTTTCCATCGAACCATTGTTTCCTCCCTTTTTCAGTTCTGTTCCATTGTAGCAGATTGGAGGAATGAAAACTCTTTCCTTCGCCTTGCAGGTTCCCCTTCAACGGCTATAGTTAAATATCTTTTTGCCGCAGGACATATCCTGTAAATAAATGTATTTTTTGATCCGGGTCAAAGTATTCGCAAACCGGTTATCGCTATAGTCACCTGCAAATAAAGATGCGAACTTATTCAAACAACCCAACAAGGAGGAATATTTATGTTCTGTTATCAATGTGAAGGCGCCGCCCAGGGGACCGGATGTACAAAAGTCGGCGTCTGCGGCAAGCAGCCGGAAGTTTCGGACCTGCAGGATCTGCTGGTCTATACCCTCAAAGGAACCAGTTTCTGGGCAAACCTGGCACGAGAGAACGGCAAGCCGGATGCAGAAATCGACCGGTTCATGATCAAGGCCCTGTTTACCACCGTCACCAATGTCGATTTCTCGGACGATTCGGTTGTCGACGTGATCAAGGAAGCCGTTGCGCTCAAAGCCAAGGCCAAAAGCCTGGCCGGTGATTACGCCGGGGTCGTTCCCCCAGCAGCCCAGGACTGGAGCCTGCCCGGCAACCGCAATGAGATGCTGGCCCTGTCACAACTCCACGGCATCAAGGAACCCGGCGTCAACGAGGACATCCAGTCCCTGCGCGACACCATCCTGTTCGGCATCAAGGGCTATGCAGCTTATGCCGACCATGCCCTGATTCTCGATCGTGAAAATGATGAAATCTATGCGTTCACCCACAAGGCCCTGTCAGCCATGCTCGACAACAGCCTGGAACTGATGGATTATGTCGGCCTTGCGATGGAATGCGGCCGCATCAACCTGGTGACCATGGAACTGCTCAACAAGGCCCACACCGACAAGTTCGGCCACCCCGAGCCGACCCCGGTTCAGCTGGGCACCAAGGCAGGCAAAGCGATCCTGGTTTCCGGCCATGACCTGCGCTTCCTCGAAGAACTGCTCAAGCAGACCGAGGGCAAGGGGATCAACATCTACACCCACGGCGAGATGCTCCCCGCTCACGGCTATCCCGGTCTGAAGAAATACAGTCACCTGGCCGGCAACTGGGGCGGCGCCTGGCAGGACCAGCACAAGGAGTTCCAGAGCTTCCCCGGCGCCATCGTCTTCAACACCAACTGCATCCAGAAGCCCGCGGACAACTACAAAGACCGCCTGTTCACCTGGGACCGTGTCCAGTTCCCCGACGTTCGTCACATCGACGGCTGGGACTTCTCCGAAGTGATCGACTGCGCTCTCGCGGCTGACGGCTTCCCCGACGCTCCCGGTCAGGAGATCCTCACCGGTTTCGGCCACAACGCCGTTCTCGGCGTCGCCGACAAAGTCATCGAGGCGGTCAAGGCCGGACAGATCAAGCACTTCTTCCTGGTCGGCGGCTGTGACGGCGCGAAGAGTGGCCGCAACTACTACACCGAGTTCGCCGAGAAGGCACCTCAAGACACGGTTATCCTGACCCTGGCCTGTGGCAAGTTCCGCTTCAACAAGATGGAGTTCGGAGACATCGGCGGTATCCCGCGCCTGCTCGACGTCGGCCAGTGCAACGATGCCTATTCGGCGGTACAGATCGCCCTGGCCCTGGCGGATGCCTTCGAGTGCGGCGTCAACGACCTGCCGCTCTCACTGGTGCTCTCCTGGTATGAGCAGAAGGCGGTGGCGATTCTGCTGACCCTGCTGCATCTGGGAATCAAGAACATCAAGATCGGTCCGACCCTGCCGGCCTTCATCACCCCGAATGTCCTCAACTTCCTGGTTGAGAACTTCAACATCGCCCCGATTACAACCGCCGAAGCGGATCTGCAGCAGATTCTCGGCTAGTATCAAGCGAGTAACTCAATTAAGAAAGGGCGCGGATGACACCGCGCCTTTTCTTATGAAGCAGATAGAACCATCTGGCTATTCGCTATCCCCCCAGAA